>WJLE01000234.1 GCA_014728655.1 Candidatus Uhrbacteria bacterium | reverse complement strand
GCGATCTCACCCGGTTTTGGACTCGGATCTTCGGGCGGCAGCGCCAGATCCTCCGGAGGTACGGAGGGCTCATCTATCGTGGGAATGAAGTCTTCAATCCGCTGATACGGAACTCCAGTCAGTTCATCCGGGGATTCAACGTCCTCCGGCACGGGTTCGCTTGCACGAAAACAACCCGCACCCAGCGCAAGCAACAGGGCAATCCCAATGATCAACGGTTTCTTCATACGCTCCATGACATGATACGTTAAGACGCACGTTCCCGACAAACGCCCATAGCATCCGCCGCTCCTTCGGGTTCATAATCCGTACAGACCTGATCCTCCGGGCAACGGAAACCCGCAAAGCCCCCGCACTCACACTGCGCTACACAGACCTCGATACAGGCAGAACCCGGTGGGAGATTGCGACAAGGGGAACCGCATTCATTCCAATGACCACCGGCTCGTTCACACTCCTCCTGCGCCGTCCTGACGGGATGCAGATCCGGGGCTGGCTCGGGTCGCGGTTGATCCGACACGGGCGTATCAGGATCGAGGATCAGTCCTTCCCCGGGATAGATCACGGGAGTACGCGGAAGCGGATCCGGAATGTCTGGTTCCTTTGACGGAATGCGAACCTCCGATGGATCCTCCTGCTGCACCTGCTCAAGGGGAATAGGATCGTTTTTTGGTTGTCGTCGATCCAGATCGATCCGTGCACGTAGCAGTAGGGTGAGCGGAATCGCAATCGCGAAGACCGTCACCAAAAAAAGCATCATGGCTTTTTTCGGATTCATGGGTTTCATCATAGTGGTGATTATTCGATTCGCGGTTTTAAGATCAGCAGAACCGGATCCCCGTTTGGCACATCCCCATTATTCCAGTCATGGATGGCATTCAGCAAGCCATCATACGTGTACAAAAACGTTTCACCATTCCGGGTCCCGGGATCATTGGTGATGAACCGATCCTCCGTATACCCGCGGATCACGAGCATATGA
This sequence comes from Candidatus Uhrbacteria bacterium, assembly GCA_014728655.1. Lineage (GTDB taxonomy): Bacteria > Patescibacteriota > Patescibacteriia > 2-12-FULL-60-25 > 2-12-FULL-60-25 > 2-12-FULL-60-25. The sequence continues at coordinate 8,694 of WJLE01000234.1, read as the reverse complement.
TACCGCGGTCCACCATTCCGAAAGTTTGGATTCGGTAGCGCCTTACCATCCGCAGGTACGATCACCGGATACCCTTCCTGGAGATACCGCTTGATCTGATCCGCGTTCTTGAACGGAACGACCTCCGCTTCCAGATCCGCGTAATACGCTTCTACGATCTCCGCCGTCTCCTCTGCCGTTGTATCCACGGAATAACCCTTCCGTTCCGCGAAATTCAGAAGATCCAGTAACAGCTCGTCCGCCGTATCCGCCGTGTACGCCCCTCGTTCCCCGCGATAGTACCCGGCCACCATGAGCACGGACGCCTCTTCGCACGCCTCCTGATACGGAAGCTCCCAGTTCGCATGCGGAGCCTGCGACATAAAGGGAACGGCAAGCAGGGCTTCAGCGGCTATTGCTTCCTTTGGCGGTTGAGGCGCCTCCCCTTCCTCGGAACTCGTCGTTACGTCCTCTGCGATCGGGATCACATCCGTCAATGCATTCTCCGGTTCTTCTGTTTCCGAAACGATTTCCGGACGAACGTCTGCACGGATCGCTTCAAAGGTGACCTCCTCGGGTAACTCAGGCTGCGTCGTCAGATACACCCAATCCCGAATTTGCGTTCGGTTCACGTAACCCAACACACCCCCTCCTACGATGAGCAGGACGAGAAAAATAAGGAGTGATCGAGTACGATTCGGTTTCATTAATCGTCAGGGTACAGGAAAGCGCAAGAGATCGGAAGGCGGTGGTTGGATGATTACCGCGAGCCATCAGCTACGGGCCTCGGACCTTAGGCCTCCAGCTACCAGCTCTCGGCGATCAACCCACAGCCCTAAACGGCCGCTCAAACAAAAACACCCCCGGTGATGGAGGTGTTTTTCTCATCATTTAGGGACGCTATTTATCCTCGAGCGTGACCTGTGTCATCACATCACCGACGCGAATTTGATCCACGACATCCATACCTTCGAGCACGCGACCGAAGACGGAGTACGCCGGTGGAAGTGGCGTGTCCTGCAGCATGATGAAGAACTGTGAACCGTTCGTATTCGGACCGGCGTTCGCCATGGCCACGATGCCGCGGTCGTATGGCAGATTCACCTTGTCATCATCAAAACGATATCCCGGACCACCGGTGCCGTTTCCGTCCGGGTCCCCGCCCTGAATCACAAATCCCGGTTCCACGCGGTGGAACGTAAGTCCGTCATAGAACCCCTCGTTCGTGAGATAGACGAAGTTCGAGGCGGCATTCGGACCTTCGCTCGGAAGGAGCTCAAAGACGATCTCCCCCTTGGAGGTCTGGATGCGGACGTTCTTATTCGTTTCATCTTCAGGCAGCACGCCTGGGAAAGCGTATTCGCTCATAACGGTTGGTGTGGTAGGTGTTGGCGCTGGAGTAGGCGTGGTTGCTTGCGGCACACCTGGCACAGGCTCCGTCGTCGCCTCGTAGATGTCACCGTTACAACCCGCTCCCACGAGCAGCGCAACAGCCATTAGTGGAATCAAATAGTTCATAGCGCATGGAGTCTAGCATAAACAAAACACCCGCGACCAGGTCACAGGTGTCAAGTGAAGGATCAATCGCATCACGCTAGGGATACATACGGCTCCCGCTTCCCAAGAACCAGCGCGAGCAACGCCATGCGCACCGCAAGTCCGTAACGAATCTGACGGAAGTAGGCCGCACGCGAATCCGTATCCACGGTGCGTTCGATCTCGTCCACACGTGGCAACGGGTGCATGAGCGCCATCTTCGGCTTGGCATGCTTCATCAGCTCAGAAGTCACCTGATAGCTCCCCTTGAGTTGATCGTAATCCGCCGGATTTACAAACCGCTCGCGTTGAATCCGTGTCACATAGAATACATCCGCTTCCTTGATCGCATCCTCGATGGATGCGTAGTGCGCGATCTTCGTCTGCGCAGCAAGTTCCGCAGATAGCGCTTCTGGTAGATCCAATGAATCCGGGGCGTAGAATCCGAGAGGGACCTCGTACATGGCCAGGAGACGCGAGAGGGAGTGAATCGTGCGTCCGTACTTCAGATCGCCGATCATCACCACGTGCAGATCGGGGTTCAGAGGCCGTTCCAGTTCGCGGAGGATCGTGTAGACATCAAGCAATGCCTGTGTGGGATGCTCACCGATTCCGTCTCCACCGCTGATCAATGGCACCCGGGACGCTTCTGCAACGTTCGGAATAATCCCCTGCTCCGGATGACGCATCACGATGACATCGAAGAGTTCAGCAAGCGTCCGGACGGTATCGTGCACGGACTCCCCCTTAGCCACCGATGAATATTTCACGCCGTTGATCTGATGATGCGATCCACCGAGTCGCTCCATAGCCGAGCAGAATGAACTGCTCGTACGAGTACTCGGCTCATAGAACAGCGTTGTCATACAGTACCCCTGCAGTAACGTATTCGGAAGCTTGTTGTCCACGATAAACAACATCTCCCGAGTCACCGCAAACAACCAGTCCAGATCCGCCTTGGTGAACTGATCAACACGCAGGATGTTTCGACCTTTCCAATACTTGTGCTCTGACACAAACCTCTCCTTTTTCAAAGAACCGATGTCAGCTTGCGCTGCACCGGTCCATTCGTCAAGAACATCCGGGATTAATGCTCCCAGGGCAACTCCACCTCACCGGTGAATCCCCAATGCACGGCATTGGTTGAGAGTGCCGGGCGAAGGGATTTGGAGAGTTGCGCGTACGTCATCCTCTGCCCATCCCCTTCCTGCAACAACGACTGCCCACGCTCGTCACGAACGCGCAGATCCGTAGGCTCCTTGTCACCGGGGAAATACGTTGCCTGCACCATCACCGCCCTGGCCTCACCGCGCTCCAGCGCATGCTTTGCCAGCCCACGCGCAAGCCAGTTACCAAACTTCATCGGATTCGACGGATCGATACCGATAGTCGAACCCGCCCAGGAAACGGCGCTGCCATAGGGTTCTTCCGATTTTCCGGAAGCACCGACATCCTGATCCAAGCCATTCGTACGAATCGTCCCCTGTTCGTTGATACGAAGTTTTACCGGTTCCGTATGATCTTTTAACCCACGCTGAACCTGATCACGGACCTGTCGGATCTCCGTCTCACCATGTGCACAGTTGATAAACGCTTCATAAGAACCCTTCTCACGCTCCGCCACACTGACCTCAAAACAGGGCTCCAACCAGAACCATTCCGGATCATGTTGTCGCAGATCCTCCAACCGTTTGGCGATCCGACGCGAAAGAACGAGATGGGATGGCAAGCGCTCCTCGGTTTCACGCGTGGCGTATCCGACCACGGAAATCGGACGGTTGGAACGCGTTGCTTCCATGAGGAATGCCCCTGGTACGCTATCGATGGAAACAAAGGGCTCCACATGCCCCCGTACCCCAAGGGATGCGGCCGTCCGCGTAATGATGGCGCCGACATCAAAATCCGCCTTTGTGCTGATGATGCCGGAAACAAACAGCGCCCCCCTTCCTCCCATCACACTGATCCGACCCGATGTAGTTGCATCGCGCATCAGATACTCGTCCATGATGGACTCCGCAACGATGTCGCAGGTCCGATCCGGATGCCCCGGAGAAAGGGTTCTGGCAGTACGCATAAATCGATCCAAACCTAGCAGTCATTACGAGAAAAATCAAGACCGTAAGGCCATGAGCTTTCATCGCGATTTCAAAAACAATCGTTACAGATCTTCGATGTCGGAGAGAAGGGATTTGGGAAGCTTCTTTGAACCGACGCTCTTACTGGACTTCCATGCCGTCTTCGTTGAGCTACTATTTGATTCAATATAGCGATGTGATGATCCACGCTTTGGTTCACCATGAACATCCAGTTCAATCACATCGTCGGCGTACCCATCCTCCCAACTCCAGGAGTCTCGGACTCGGGGCGCTCTGGCCATTGGCGCATGCACAAGCTCAATCCGTTCAAAAAGTCTTGGATCTAATTCATCCAGGAACATCGAGGGACGGTTCAACACCAGGGTATCCGCACCCATGGTTAAGGGGTAGGTCAGATATAACGATTTACGTGCTCGGGTCACAGCGACGTAGAACAACCGTCGCTCCTCCTCGATCCCACCCTCCTCCTCCATGGCGCGTCGATTCGGAAAGGAGCCATCGGCCAGGTGCAGAATGAACACCGTATCCCATTCCAGACCTTTGGCTTGGTGCACGGTGGACAACACGATACGCTCGTCGTCATAAGACTTCCCCTTCTCCTTTAGTGCCAGGACATCGTCGTATAGTGAAACATCCGCAAGGAACGTCTCCAGGGAATCATAACTTTCGGCAAACAATGCGAACTGCTCAATATCCTCCAACCGGTCACGCCAGTTCGGATACTCGCGTTCCAGATACTCCTGATAGCCGGATGCGGCAATCGCACGAATCATTTTAGACGGTTCCGACGCTTCAGCCAGCACGTCGCGTAGGATCGCGGCCAACACCTCCCAGCCCGTCTTGACCTTGGCGGATACGGGCTGGGATTCCGCAAGCGTAAAGGCATCCTGGAGAACATCAGCCCGGGTAAGCCCTCCTGCCATCTTCTCTGCCGTGACCGCTCCGATCCCCGGCTGCATCAGAAGCAACCGTGTCCAAGCAGCCTCATCTTTGGGGTTCTCGTGGATCCGAAGGTAGGACAGCACGTCCTTAATATGTGCACGCTCAAACAGCTTCAAACCCCCTCGATATTCATACGGGATATCCCGTTTCAATAGCTCCATTTCCAGCAGCTGGGAGTGGGACGTGGCACGGAATAGTACGGCAATGTTCCCAAGTGACACCCCCTCCTCCCGCACCGCCAGAACCTGCTCCGCCACGTACTGTGCCTCCTGCCGCGTACTGGCCGCCGGAACGATACTTGGCTTCTCACCGGATGCACGGAGACCAACCAAATCCTTCTGATACTGATCCAGGTTCTGCTTTAGAGAGCTGTTTGCCAATTGCAGGATCTCCGGTGTCGAGCGATAGTTGGTCAGTAGCTTAAACACCTGTACGGAGGATTGTTCATCCGGAAAGTTCAGGATGTTCTGCACGTTCGCGCCACGGAAGGCATAAATGGACTGCGCATCATCCCCTACCACAAACAGGTTGCCATGAGCGCTCGCAAACCGATTGACGATTCGCGCTTGAATGGCGTTCGTATCCTGATACTCATCCACGAGTACATACCGAAACTGTGATGCGATCTGTGGACCGACGACCGGATCCTCCAAAATCTGAAGAAGATGGAGTAACAGATCATCAAAATCCATGGCATTCGCTTGTCGTTTTCGCTCCGAATAACGTTGTGCCAAGAGGTCCAGCTCCGGTTCCAGTTCTACAAAATTCGGATATTTTACCTCTAACGTCTCTTGAATAGATCCTCCAACGTTCCGCGTATATGAAAGGATATTCATGCAAACTGCCGGTGATGGGAATCGTCGAGCCTTTGGATCAATCTTCATTGACTTCAAGGCTAGTTTCACCATGCCCTTAGCATCCTCCATATCGAGGATCGTAAAATGACGGGTATACCCCAGACGCTCCGCATAGACCCGTAGGAGTCGATTCGCAATAGAATGAAACGTTCCTCCCCAGACCCCATCGATACTGGATCCCAAAAGCCGCTCCACACGCTCGAGCATTTCGCGCGCCGCTTTATTCGTAAACGTCAGCAGCAGGATCTCCTGTGGTTGGACACCCTGTTCGATCAGATAGGCCACGCGATAGGTAATCGTTCGCGTTTTTCCGGATCCCGCTCCCGCCAATACCAAACAGGGCCCATCCCCGCGTAGTACGGCGTCGAGCTGTTCGGAGTTCAACTCCGCAGGATAATCGATGGTAAGCTCCCGATCCTTATCACTCCCCTGTAGGACGAATTTCTTGGCCATGCGGTATAGACTAGCTTGATCGATCCTGATCGTCGAGGAAATGGCTGATCGCTGCAGCATTGTCGCACAACGTACCACGCACGACCTAGCATATACCGAAGCGTTGCCTCACTCGCTAACCTCCACACAGAGACCTATCGAAAACTGAACGACCTAAAAAAACCCGCCCGAGAACTCGGGCGGGTATGAGACAAGTCAGAGCGCCTAAAGGCTCTGAGAGATGCCTTTGAGAAGACGCTTTACCTCCTCCCAATCCTGCGCGCGAGTAAACTCGAGCGCCTCGTCGGTCTGAAGCAGGATGTCCTCTTTGACAGGGTGCTTCAGAAGCGAGTCCTCGCAGTGCGTGACCTTGTCTCTGAACTCCCTCAGACGGAGTACCAATGCATCAAACTTCTGCGTTTCATCCGGAGTCACATGAACCGAACCATTGCTGCGGATACGACGATCCACTTCCTCCATATGCCAACTCAGCGGTGCCAGGACCTGCATCTCGAGGTAGTCGCGGGCAAAGACCCAGGTAATTCCCTGCTGGATCCGCTTGAATACGATGTCCTGTAGCTGCTTCACGGCATCATCCCCACGCTTCGAGCCCAGGAGCCGAATCCCTTCCAGGGCTTGCTGAAAATCAGCCTCCGTATGATACCGATTCTTACGGAACGGTTCACTGCGGAGCTGCTTCAATCCCGCCAGAATATTTAAGACCGTATCCTCGGACTGTGGCTGCATGCGTTCCAGAACCAAATACGCCAAACGATTCTTGTAGGGCATCCCGTTGCGGCGCTTAATGTTCAGGTGCGCCCGGATGATCTGGTAGATTCCCATCGAATCCTGGAGCGCATGGTATAGGTGAAACGTCCGCCAGCCCACGCGGCGTAGGATCGCTTGCACGTCTTCAGACCGCAGGTCCAGCTGACCGATCCCCGTACCCACACGCATGGCCGCCGCTCCAGGATTATGTCGTCCGGTCCGGTCCTCGAGTCGTTGCGCATGTTGCAGATGCGTCTGCGCGATGGCCTTACGTACATTTCGGGACGGGCCCAGCTGAACAGCGATCGCTGCGAATACCTCCTGATGTCGCTGCATCGATTTCGCATCCAATAATTCCGGATTCAAAATGGCATAGACATATTCCCGTGCCGCTTCGCGATGTTCGAGCAACTCCTGAAGCTCACCGTTCTGAAGCCCGTTGCCGTTTCGGTCAATGTGACCACCGGCACGCCAGGCTTCGTACAAACCGGCCTCGTAGACCATCCATTCCGTATTCCCATTGGTCCGTTTGGCCAAATCAAGATTGCGGACAAACACAGCTCCCGGGGTATAGGGCAGCTTTACCCCTTCCGTGGCTGCGCCGACCAGGACGCGGACGCGTCCGTTGGAGATGGTAACGTATTTGGCACGGATGGCACCTTCCTTCGTATTGAGCGAATCCACAAACGGCTGGTTCGGACGTGGCATCCCTGACTCCTTCTGATACTTGTTCAAAGACCCGCCGGAACGCTAGCATATTTTTTCTTATCAGAAAAGCCCCAAACCAACAGGTTCGGGGCCAAGTCATTACGCAAACCAACGTGCAAGAACACTTCCGAGTGGGGATCTACCACGTACCAGTCGCGCCCGCATCCGCTCCCAAGTCAGAAGACCCGCCGTGCTTAGCGTCCCGTTCGGGCCACTGTAGAGCGAATAGGGTCGCACAACTCCCTTTGGGGACAACTGGCGCAGCCGTGACTCCAATCCGTCCACCATCAGAGGGAAAAGCCGTCGAACCTTCTGAAAGGACTTCTGTGGATCTCCCTGGTATCGCAGCGCCTCCCAAAGTAGAACTGCATTCCGCTCCCTACTCTCGACGAGAAACCGCATCAGTTCCAGCTCCAGCGCCTCCAAAAACGCATCGTGCCATTCCTGAACGGAACGGCGACGCGCCATAACGGATGGAGTTGAATACCCTTTCCATCTGGGAATAATGACGTCGTCCTGCGGATTACCCGCAATACAACGGCCGGTTGTCGGCTTAGGGTCCGGTTCACCGGCTTGCTGCATCGAGATGCAGTATTGGAGTACAAGGATCATCGAAATTCCCAGGAGAATCTGCTGTCGTTGGGGAGCGGTCACACGTGCGGACATGGTGTTCCTCATCGTCGGTTTGTTCAGTTAATAAAGAACGATCCTGAACGGAAGAACCGATTACATCAGATTTCCGGCATTCTGTCAAGTAGGATTGATAAACCTAAGATCCAAATGCCTCTTGCCGATTTCGCTGATGACCTTCAAAGGTTTCGGCATAATAGACGTTCCCCGATTCATCCGTAAGGAAGAAATAGTATTCTGTAGGTGTAGGATTCAGTACGGCTTCAATGGAGCTGAGACCGGGATTCCCAACCGGTCCCGGTGGCAAACCTTCCAAACGATAGGTATTGTACGGGGAATCCAACTTTAGATCCTGTTGCGTTGCACGATCCCGCCCCTCATCAATGATGTAGTTCAACGTCGCATCGCTCTGCAGCCGCATGCCATCGTTTAACCGGTTCAAAAAGATCCCAGCAACGACCTTGCGCGTTTTTGGTGTCCGTACTTCCGCCTCCACAATCGAGGCCAGTGTCACAACCTCATGCCACGACAGTCCGGACGCGGCACGCTGCTCCTCCAGAGGAATTATGACCTTGTTCGCGAACGTTCGGAGCTGTTTTCGGATCAGTCCCTCCGGAAGCTGATCCTCCCATACTTCATAGGTATCCGGAAACAGATACCCTTCCAGAGAATGGCTCTCGGGAACTTCACTCAGAAATGCGTAATCCGCGATCAACATCCGGTCAAAGGATTGAAGATTTTTTGAT
>WJLE01000028.1 GCA_014728655.1 Candidatus Uhrbacteria bacterium | reverse complement strand
GTTCCCGCCAACCGAAATGGATAGCGTATTCCCCAACACACTGGCGCCTCGGATCACATCCAGATACCCCCGGATCTCACCACCGTTACCGACATGCAGGGTTCCCGTCGCATACACATCCTTCCAAGCATTGGAGGAGGATCCCAGATCCCAGGCGTTATCGGCGCTGGGCAGGAAGGGCTTGTAGGCGGTGATGTCGTTGTCGTTGATCCGCATCACGTTGGATCCTGTGGCGCTATAGAGTCCGATAAAGGAACCGTCATTAAGGGATAGGCGAAGCGCGCTATCCGCATAGAAGGAGTGCCCGACGTTTGAAAGCTGCGTATAGGTTGCCTGATCCGGGCTGTACTCCAGCATCTGTGTACCATTGATCAGTTTGCGTTGTGTTCCGGCGATAAAGTTGGAAATCGTGGAACCGGATCCAAAGCTGAAGTAGGTCGTTGCATCCGAAGCACTGCGAATATTCCGATCCCCTCCGATCTTCAATCCCGTTGTCGTAGCTGTGAGACCATCAACAAGAACATCTCCACTGGCGGAAAGCTCCAGATCCCCGTCCGTGTCATTGATGAACCCGGATCCGAAGAAGGTGGAACCGCTCCCTGCGACAAACGCACCGTTCGTGTACACGGATGAGGCGGATCCGATGTTGCCAGCAACGTAGAGGTCGTCTCCATCCACGGCAAAGGCGCTGTGCATACCGGAGCCGTACGTGGACGTTCCGACGTAGAGGTTGTCGCCGAAGATCCCGGTGCCGGAGGCGTACAGGTCACGCCAGGAGTTATCCGATGAGCCTAGGTCATAGGAATCTGTGTTCACCGGACGGATGCTGGAGCCGTCGAGGGCATACTGATTCGTTCCATTAATCGTAAAGTTTAGGACTCCATTATTCGTACTAAAGAGACCCGTATCCTGATCATCACTAAACGTAATTGCCGGGAGTCCACTCGTACCATCATCGAGATTTAATCGACCCTCTACATACAAGTTCTGCGTACTCGTCCCACCGGCGAACTGGATGTCGTTCGTCGTGACGTTGCCATTGTCGGTCACTTCCTGGAGGTTGGAAGATGTACTGGTTGCCGTACAGTTCGTCCCATCCGCCAGACAGACGGAGTTTCCGTTCACACGAACATCCCCGGTGACATCGATTGCTGTTCCCGTGGAGTAACGGAACGTATTGTCCTGCATGGTGAAGGCTGCGCCATGGGAACCGTTGGATGAGTACTTTCGAACTTCGTTGTCCGTGTTACAAGGTACCCAAACGGCACTCCCATCAAACTCAATTGCAATGGGGTTATCACACGTATCATGCGTCTTCACGACGGCATTCGTAAACACATCAATCTGAGAAACCGTATCCGCACCGGAGTTCGGCACCCAAATATAACGACCATCAAACGTAATCTTATAGGGCCACTGACCCACGGTCGTAGTTGCGATGACCGTATCCGTGAGTACATCGATTTTTGAAACGCTATTCGAATGGTAGTTCGTCACCCAAAGATATCCTCCATCAAAGACGACACCGTGAGGATTATCCCCGACGGCAATGGTTTCCACCACGCTATCCGTAGCAGGATCCACCTTGCGCACGCTGTCGTTGCCGGAATCCGCTACCCAGATATATTCGCCATCAAACGCGAGATCCTCTGGACCCGCAAGACCACTGACGGTCGTTACAGCCTCCGTTACCGGATTGATCTTGCTTAATGTTCCTACGCCATAATTTCCTACCCAAATGTACTCCCCGTCATATACGGCGCTAAGCGGCGCACTTCCAACTCCAACACTACTCACAACGTCATGCGTGTAAACGTTAATCTTATGCACCTGACTGGATCCCGGGTCTGCGACCCAAATGTGTTCTCCATCAAATGCCATTCCAAGAGGCGAGGAGCCGACACTGATGGTATCCACCAGCTCATTCTTTAGCGTGTACTTATGCACCGTACCTGCTGATAGATTGGATACCCACATGTATACGCCGTCAAAGAGAGCCCCTTGAGGACCGGACAGGCCTGTGATGCTGTTTAGATTCACGTTAAATGAAGTGGATCGCTCCGGGTGCGCAAACCAGCGGTTGAGCTCATAGGCATCCATCCGCTCCGTTACCCTGGTACCGGATACAGAGGTGATCTGTAGCGTGCCGGTGGTATTCGTGATGAAACCACTGCCGTACCAGGTCGAGTTACTTCCCGCCACAAACGCTCCGTTCGTATAGACGGAAGAGGCGGAGCCGATGTTGCCATCGACATAGAGATCATTGCCATCTAACTGGAAGAGGCTGTTCAGGGTACCGCTGTTATCCGAGGATCCGATGACGAAATTAGAGGTAGAGGTTCCTCCTGCGAACTGGATAGCGTTGGTGGTTGTGTTGCCGTTATCCGTGACCTCCTGGAGGTTGGAGGTGGTGCTTGTGGCAGCGCAGTTCGTGCCATCCGAGAGACAGACGGAAAGACCGTTCACACGAACATCCTCTGTCACGTCGATTGCAGTACCCGTAGCGTAAGTGAAATCGAGGGTGGATAGGGTGCTAGATCCTGCGCTAAAACTTCCACTAACCGTAAGCCCTCCGGTTAGAGCCAAATTTGACCCCGTCGCTCCGTTAAAGGTCACATTCTGCAGGTCCGAGACTCCGGTGACCGTAAGGTCCACGATGTTTGCAGAGCTCCCTACCACGAGATCGCTGATGTTTCCATTCGTAGAGACGATGTTCGTCGCGTTCACGTTCGTACCCGTGGCACCGGTAAAGAGCAGATTCGTTGCAAAGAAGTTCGTGGTGGTTGCACTCGTACCGGTTGCGACGGTGAAGGTTAGCCCCTGCAGATCCGTCGTACCTGTAGCTGTTAGATCCGATGTCGTTACACCGCCGTAGAACGTGACGCTGGAGGTCGCAACGGATCCGCGATTTGTCACGGATGCCAGGGTATCCGCTTCCGTTGCAGGCCCGCAGTTCGTGCCATCCGAGAGACAGACGGACTGACCATTGACCACCACATCCGTGCCGATATAGGCGGTTCCGGAGGCGTAGGCATTACGGAAGGAAGCGGTACTCGATCCGATGTCGATCTGATCATTGTTGCTGGAAAACAAACCGCCGCTAACCTGGATACCATTCGAGTTCAGTGTCAATCGCGTAGTTCCACCCCCATCACGAAGCGTCGTATCTCCGTCAGACGTAATTCGGAATCGTTCATCCCCTCCGAGTTCGCTGATCACGGTGGATCCGGAGGAGTAAAGATAGGTATTCCCGGTTGAATCTTCAACACGAATCCGATCTTCCCCATCGGCCTGCTTCACATAAGTCGTCCCGTTTGCAACCGTCAAACTCTGACTTCCATCTGCTTCATAATAGGTAAAGCCCGAAGCGGTAAGTTCGTAACGCAGCGTGTCGTTCAATCGAATGGCATAGGTGATGAAACTGCCGTTATCGTATAGCTCGATCTGAGAGTCGTCATTCTTCACCGTAAAGGAGTCACCAATATGAGCGATGGATCCATCCCCGTAATAGGTGGAGGCGTTCCCCGCCACAAACGCCCCGTTCGTATAGACGGATGATGCGGAGCCGATGTTGCCAGCGACGTAGAGGTCATCTCCGGTGAGTTGGAAGAGGCTATTACTGATCGTGGAGGTGGACCCACCGATCAGAACATCGGTGCTGGATCCATTTCCTCCAAATAGGATGCGGGTGTTCGTGGAATTCACATCGTAGTAAACCGGTGCCGTATCTTGAGTCGTTCCACCGACTGCAAAATCAGACGTAGACGTAACAGGGTGAATGAGGTCGCTTGCGATACTGTAGCTCCATACCTCATTACCGCTTGTAGAAAGACAGTTCGTTCCATCTTCCAAACAGACGGAGTTTCCGTTCACACGAACATCCCCGGTGACATCGATTGCTGTTCCCGTGGAGTAACGGAACGTATTGTCCTGCATGGTGAAGGCTGCGCCATGGGAACCGTTGGATGAGTACTTTCGAACTTCGTTGT
>WJLE01000233.1 GCA_014728655.1 Candidatus Uhrbacteria bacterium | reverse complement strand
GCTCAAACAACTGTGCCTCAATGGACATCACTTGTTTATCATCATCTTCGGTGCTCTTGCGAGCGTAGAGAAAATATTTTGGTTTGGACATATAAATGCTTTTAGATACGAAACAAGGACAAATCCGCGCGCTTCGGCGCGCCCGTCCCGTCCCAATTCGTCGCGGAGCGACGCGCTCTTTCTTCCTTTCCCGCGCGTTCGGCGCGGGCTAGTGTTGGCTTAACTTCTCGCGAAGTTTCTGAATGTGATGGTGGGGGTGGTCGAACTAGCAGATCACCCCGTGTCCTTCGAGCTTCTGGGGGTAAGCGCGAAACCTTGATGTATCAAAAATCCCCCGTAGCCCGTTAAGGGCGCAGGGGGATGGTCGGGCTAGCGGGACTTGAACCCACGACCTCATGCCCCCCAGGCATGCGCGCTACCAACTGCGCCATAGCCCGTTCTTGCTCAGGCATGCGCCACCGATCCATCGCTGATGTTCAGGACAGGCTGCGCGATCACCCTTCAAAACCGTTCCGCGAGTGTAGCCGTGAATGCCGATCACGGCAAGATAGGGGAAGCGGCTGAATTTTGGTACCATGTATATATGGAAAACGTGCGTGTCGTGAAGAATCCGAGGAAGCGGGTGAAGCGCTCCACTCCGACGAATGAGGTCTGTGTGCTTCGAGCAAAGGCAAAGATTGTTTCGTTGAACGGTGGGATCGTGTTAGCCATCGTCATGCTTCTCACCGCCATCACCATCGGATCCGTACTCACCAGTAGCTTTGTGGCATCTCAGACGATCCTGTTTATTATTCTGACCGTTGCCTCCTGGGCGTACCTCCTCGACAGCACTTCTGAACGAATGGAGTTAAAAGGAAATCAGATCGTCCGATCCTCCCTGTTCGGAAGAAAGGTGACCGTATCCCTGGATGAAATCGAATCGCTGGTATTGCGTCATGAAGGTCTGAATCAGAACGTTGGACTCGAATCCCTAACGTTGATCTATCAGGATGAGCGGGAAGAGCAGGTAGCGCTCGGTCCTTGCTGGCGACGTCGGGATTTGGAAGCTTTCCTATCCTCAGTCGAGCAACAGATGGGGTATGAGGAGGTGGTTGAGATGCAGCCTTAGGTCTACCGGTCATCAGATTGTCAGGTGTTCCACCCTTGCTCAGTCCCGACAACCTAACCACGCGACAACGTGATGACCTGACGAGCGATCGAGCGCATGCTAGCATCGAACGACACAGATCTATGCCAAAACGAACAACCAATAAGACCAAAAAGCCTGCACGAAACATGACCAGACAGAGCGCGGAGACGTCGTTAAGTGATGTTGGTGCACGGCGGCTTTCTGCCGCATTCCGTTTGAAAAAAGGCTCCGCTTCACAGGAGCGCTATAAGCAATGGCTCTGTGATCCCAAACGTCCTTGTGACCCGATGCCCGATCAATTGGAATCGTTCACGGATAATCCAAATTGGCGCATCTTTCGAATCATGGCGGAGTTTATCGAAGGGTTTGAATTTCTCGACAAGCTGCGTGGCGAAGTGACGATTTTTGGAAGCGCTCGCGCAAACGTCGATAATGAACATTATAAAGAGGCGAAGAAGCTCGGTTATCTGTTGGGGAAATCGGGGTATACCGTCATCACCGGAGGTGGACCCGGCATTATGGAGGCGGCCAACTGGGGAGCATATGAGGCGGGCGGTGAAAGCGTGGGGCTGGATATCGAACTCCCGACGGAGCAGCGTCGCAATCAGTTCGTGACGCGCGCGCTCGGGTTTCATTACTTCTTTACGCGTAAGGTGATGCTTTCCGCATCCGCACAGGCGTATGTCTACTTCCCCGGAGGCTTTGGAACGCTCGATGAGATGTCCGAGATGATTACGTTGACGCAGACCGAGAAAATTCCAAAGACGGTTCCGTCCATTTTGGTGTGCAAGGACTATTGGCAGCCGTTTGTAGACTGGGTACAGCAGAAGCTGTACCAGGAACATCGATACATCTCAAAGAAGGATATGGACCTGTTCCATGTGGTGGATTCTGCGGAGGAGGCCATGAAGATCATAAAAAAAACCAAGGAACGTCCTTACGGATCTGAACGTACGCGGGTCTTAAAGCGTTTTCGATCCAGTACCCGTTCCTAATCAGACATGTCAAACCAGCACATCAGCGTCGCAGAAGAGGCGATCGCACTTCATGCAAAACGAAGGGGGAAGATTGAAGTAACAAGCACGACCGAAGTTAAAGACGGGAAAGATCTCTCTCTGGTCTACACGCCCGGTGTCGGCGCCGTCTCATCCGCCATCGCAGAAGATCCATCGCGCGCGGATGAGCTGACCTGGATTCGAAATACCGTAGCCATCGTTTCCGACGGATCGGCCGTCCTTGGACTCGGGAACATCGGACCACGTGCGGCGCTACCGGTGATGGAGGGAAAAAGCGTCATCTTTAAGGAGTTCACCAACATTAACGCCATCCCCATCGTCCTCGATACGCAGGACACGGAAGAGATCATCGCCGTCACGAAGGCAATCGCTCCAACGTTTGGCGCGATTCAGTTGGAGGATATCTCCGCACCCCGCTGTTTTGAAATTGAGGAGCGATTGAGCAAGGAACTCGATATGCCCGTGTTCCATGATGATCAGCATGGCACGGCGGTGGTTGCCATGGCGGGACTGCTCAATGCGGTGAAGATTGTTGGGAAGGATCTGAAAACCTGCCGTATCGTCCTCTCGGGTGCCGGAGCTGCGGGGATTGCTATCGCAAAGCTCCTTCACGCCTACGGTGTCGAAGAGCTGATTCTGGTAGACTCGCAGGGTGCGATTTGGAACGGGCGTCCCGGGTTGAATCCGTTCAAGCAGGAGCTATCCGCGTATACCAATCCAAAGAAGTTGCAGGGAGAGCTGAAGGATGTCATCGAAGGCGCAGACATCTTCATTGGGATCTCCAAGCCCGGCATCGTCACCAAGGCGATGATTCTGAGTATGATCCAAGATCCAATCATTTTTGCGCTTTCGAATCCGGTTCCAGAGATTATGCCGGAAGAAGCGAAAGAAGCGGGGGTTCGTGTCATCGCAACGGGGCGTAGCGATTTCCCAAACCAGGTAAACAATGCGCTCTGCTATCCGGGTCTGTTCCGAGGGATGCTCGATTCCGGAGTGAAGCAGGTGGACGATGCGATCAAGCTGCGAGCCGCAACCGCCATCGCATCGTTTGTGGATATGCCAACGCCGGAGCGGTTCATCCCAACCCTGTTTGATGAAGGGTTGCACGAAGCGGTTGCGAGATCTGTCGTATCGAAATAGTCTTTAGTCAAATGGATCCCTTTATCATGCTCGTTCTCGTCTTTGTCGTCATCGTGATCGTTGCGTTGGCTGCGGTTCCTGTTTTTAAAACGAATCAGGAGGAATATAAACGTACGGGCAAGCGTCCGAAGGGATACTATCTGTCCCTGGGCATCGCCATGGGGATTCCGATCGGGATGCCGATCGGCTTGGCGCTGGATAACATCGCCCTCGGTCCGGCGTTGGGCGCAGCACTTGGAGTGGCTATTGGCGCTGCCATGGAAAAGAAGCATGAGAAGGAGGTACGGCCGCTGACGGATGCGGAGATGCGTATGAAGGTTCGTGCCTTATGGATTGTGATAATTG
>WJLE01000232.1 GCA_014728655.1 Candidatus Uhrbacteria bacterium | reverse complement strand
TCAGCATGGCTATCGTGCAAGACTTGCCAACGAAATAACTATGCGCTAATCCGCATCTTAAATCACCATAGATGTCGATTTCGGCATCAATCAGTTCTTCATAATCTTTGCCCATCTTCTTGAGAAACGAATTGAATTGTTCCTTTTTCGTTTTTGTATTCGGGCACACTTGAGAGCCAGCAAATTCAATGTAGCAAAACAGACCAAGGGCACATAGGAAATTGCCAGCGTCATAACCCTTCCGAGCAAGATCAATTTCGCGCTTCATGTCCGTAAACATGAACTTCTTGATCTCTGTGATTTTATCATTTTTATCCACCATAGTTATAAATTACTAATTTTGTCCCATTGATACAACATTGCTAGGCTTATCCGAGTTATGCAAAAGAAGACGATTGCGAGTATTGCCTTACTTCTGATCGCCGTGGTCATTGCCGTGGTTCAGGGCGTCCTGGCAAAAACCGGGATCGAGATGGATGGGGACACGATCGTGGATCGAATCGAAGAATCGGAGGTGATCGAAGAATGGTTCGATGAGGAGGGTGAAGGAGGCGTCGTAACGGATGTTGTTGCGACGAACGCGCTGGTGACACATGTGGTGGATGGGGACACGATCGATGTCATCATGGATGACGGGCTGGAGGCAAGGATCCGGTTACTTGGTGTGAATACACCGGAAACCGTGGATCCACGAAAAACGGTGGAATGTTTTGGTACGGAGGCATCCAACTATGCGAAAGAGATGCTGTCCGGTCGGCGTATCCTGCTGGAAGCGGATCCGCAGGCGGATGAGCGTGACAGATACGGCCGACTTCTGCGGAACGTTCTTCTATCTGATGGAACGGATGTTAATGCACTTCTCGTCTCTGCCGGATATGCGTATGCCTATGTACGTTTTCCGATGGATCCCGAACGCAAGGTGGAGCTTACGCGTTTAGAACAGGAAGCGCAGATTGCAAAACGAGGATTGTGGAGTCCGGACGCCTGCGCCAGTCCCTAGACGGTCTGCGTGGTAGCAGTTATGCTTTGATGCAATATGGCAAAAACCTTGGAACGTGTGATTTGGGCGCGTCGGATCCTGTTTGGACTGGCACTCATGGGTTTGTTTATCGCGAGTTACCTGTTCATCACCTACACCTATAGTACGTCGATTGCCTGCGGTACCGGACATGGTTGTGACTTGGTACGTGCATCGCAATGGTCAAATTGGTATGGAATTCCCACGCCGCTGCTGGGAATGATCTATTATACGATCATCGCAGGATTACTGATCATACGTACGGTGTTTTCAGGCTGGAAGACGGTTTGGATGTACCGGCTCCTAATGGTTTCCGTGTCTGTCGGAGTCATCGAATCCGGGTTTCTGACGTTTTTGCAAATCTTTGAGATCAAGGCGATTTGCAGCTGGTGCATTGCCAGTTCCGTGACCGCCGCGTTGATGTTTATCACGGCTTGGTGGGATAAGGCGGAGAAACTGGATGAACCCACGATGATCAAGGAGCTGAAGACGCAGTTTTTACTACTCGTTCTCGCTGCAGTTGTCGGAACGATCGCAATTGTCATTTTGGTTACTCCGCAGACCAGCGGTGAGCGACCCGTGATTGAGCCGTATACACCCAGTGCCGAAGAGGAGCGGGCCGCACAGATGCGACTTTATCCGGAAGGTCTGAGTTACGATGGTCCCGCTTCCGCTCCCGTAACGATCGTGGAGTTCATCGATTTGGAGTGTCCGGCGTGTCGATCGTTCTATACGGAACTGAAAAACGTTCAAGAGCGCTATAGCGAGGATGTGCGAATTGCTTATCGGCACTTTCCACTCCCCATTCATCAGCATGCCAAAGAGGCGGCCTACGCAGCGGTTTGTGCGGACGAACAGGGGAAGCAATTTGCATATATCGACAATCTACTGTCCGAGGAGGGTTTGGAGCGTGACGATCTGATTCGTTATGCAGCAGAACTGCGGCTTGATTTGGACCGGTTCGTTCCCTGTCTCACCGCCACCTCCACCAAGGAACGCGTGGAGCAGGATCTGCACGATGGGAGTGCGCTGGGCGTAAACGCAACACCAACCATCTTTTTAAATACGACGCAGATTGATGGGTTGCCGAATGCGGAGCAACTGGGCACGCTCATCGAGAGTATGCGGTAACATCCCGGGGCTATCCCATTCCCCCCAAGGCTTCGTGGAACGGCCGAGCTGTGGGCTGCACACGTTCGCCGTCAGCGTAGATGAGGGTTTGTGCGGGTCAGCACTTTTTGGTGGTTGGATCGACGCGGGAGATGTCCCGTGGGGTAAAGATCCCCCGGGTCCAATCCACGGCAACTTCGATTTTTTTGTTCCAGCTAATGAATTTCGACAGATAGATCGTGCGCCAGATCCACCAGGCGAGATGTCCGGAAAACTTAATCCCTGCGATTTCGGCGATCGCGTTCCATCGTCCCAAGGAGAGTAAGCTTCCGGCATGCTTGTAATAAAACGGGGAGGGTTCTTTCCCTTCGATCTCATCTGCAATGGCATTGGCGACGTATGTTCCTTGTTTCACGGCCACCTGTGCAAGGGCGGGGAGTGGTCGTTGATCCTGCAAGCACGCTGCGGCATCGCCGATGACAAAGATGTTATGTGATCCGTTTAGTTTCAGGTTCGGGTGTACCAAGCATCTCCCGGATCGATCTCGTTCGATCGGACCATTGAAATCGATGGTTGCCGGCTTGACCCCTGCAACCCAGATGGTGGTATTCGAAGGAATCCGTTCTCCGTTTTTGAGGAGTACTTGATCCCGTTGAACATCCTGCACACCCGTTTCCAGTCTTAGACGGATTCCGGCACGTGTCAGCGATGCGGCAGCGCGTTTGCGCATGGAGGGGCTGAACATGGTGATCAGCTCTTTATTCTGGTCCACGAGTGTGATGGAGACGTCTTTGACGATGGCTTCGTCATAGAAGCGTTTAAAGGTCTTCTCGAACAGTTCCGCCATTTCGGCGGCCAGTTCGACGCCGGTGGGTCCGCCGCCGACGATCACAAAGGAGAGTAGCGCCTTACGATCTTTGGAACGCATGCGCGTCGCGGTCTCCATGAGCTCCAGTAGGCGGTTTTTCAATCGGTACGCATCGTTCAGGGATTTGAGGGTATAGCTTTTCTGCATGGCGTTCTGATTTCCAAAAAAGTTCGTTTCGGATCCGGGTGCCAATACCAGGTAGTCATATGGGATATCCTCTGTTGCAGTACGGACCACGCCACGCTCGCGGTCTACGCTCCGTACGCAACCCAGGAGTAGCTCCGTACATCGGATTCGGAGCGCTTTGCGAAGCGGCTCAATGATGTTTTCTGCGGGGACGTTGCCGGTGGCCACTTCATGCAGCATGGGGGTGAACAGGAAGTAGTTCTCCGGATTCACAATGACATACTGTGCCTTATCCGATAGCCGTTTCCGAAGTGTACGGAACGTATACAGTCCGCCAAACCCGGCGCCGACGATGACGATACGTTTCTGTTTCATGCCGCTATGCTACAGGTCTTGACCCTGTTTTTTCAACCAGCGAGTACAGAACGTGATCTCGTTCCGGTCTTCATCATGACAGATGATTCCTTCCGCGATGAGTTCACGGATCGCTCGCGTCACGGTGACGCGGTTTAGCCCAGTGCGTTCCGCCAGTTTTTCGTGTGTGAGTTTTTTGGCTTCAAACCGGAACAGTTGTGTCAGCGTGGGTTTGAGGATCCGTTCGTGATGTCTGCGGAGTTCGTTGATGATTTTTTCCTTCGCGTCCCCGGTGCGTTCTCCCAGTCGTTTTTCGTATTCCCGAATACGCGTGGCCAGAATACCAAGCGTCTTAAATAGCGCGCTTGGATAGGTCGCTAATATGCGTACGAAGTCCGCAGAGGTGAAGAAGCAGGTTCGTGTGCCTGCCTGTGCCTCTGCAGAGTGTGTGATGGCATTCGTCTGCGGATCAAAGTTCCCAAAAACTCCCCCTGGTCCGATGGTCTCAAAAATGAATCGTTTACCTTCCCGGGCATGGTACAAGTTCACCTCTCCTTGCTTGACCAGGTAAACGCCTCGTACGCGTGCATCCGGTGCGTAGTTTGGCGTGTAGAGCATCGTAGGTCTGTCGTAGGTCTCGTCTCGAACACCCTCCAGGAGTTCATCGAGTGCGGACTTCGGGATATCCTCAAAGATGGGTAGCTGTCGGATGTACCAAGCGGTGTCCATATGTCAGGCAGCTTACGCGCTGGTCCGTATCCGGGCAACCGGATGAGGGTTCACGGTTGCCAATCCCGCAAAACCCTGACAGACTGGAATCCTATGCAGTTATCTATTGAACACGGCGAGCTACGGGAACATGCCTGCGATCTCCTTATCCTGAATCTGTTTAAAGGGGTGATGAAGCCGGGCGGAGCGACCGGAGCGGTGGATGAGGCTCTGGATGGACTGATTTCCAAGCTCATCAAACAGGAGCGCTTTGAGGGGAATCTGGGAGAAACGCTCTGTTTTCATACGTACGGATATCTACCGGCAAAAAAAGTCTGCGTATTGGGGCTGGGTGAACAGAAGTCCTTTAAGAAAGATACGCTCCGAAAGGTTGGCGGGTACGTAGTGAAAATTGCCAAAGAGCAGAAGGTAACGTCCGTAAGTACCGTTTTGCACGGTGCCGGAATCGCGCGGATGGATGCGACGGTTGCCGCACAGGCGCTTGGGGAAGGGATGTTGCTAGCCAGTTATGAATTTCGTGAACATTTTGGGAAAGGAACGAACTCCAAGAAGCATCGTCGTGTTGACGCGGTAACGATCGTGGAGATGGATGGCAAAACGGTAAAAGCGGCGCATGCCGGTCTGGAGAAGGCATCTCTACTTTCCGAGGCCACTGCCCTGACCAGGGATCTGGTGAACACGTCACCGCGCCAGATGAAGCCGGATGATCTGGCCCAGTCGGCAAAGGCGCTGGCGAAACGCGGAAATCCGATTGCCTGCAAGATCCTCGATGCGCAGGCCATGGAACGGATGGGGATGGGTGCGGCGTTAGCCGTTGCGGAAGGATCGGTGCATCCACCGAAGTTAATCCATTTGTCCTATACGCCAAAAAAGAAGGCGAAGAAAAAGATCGCCGTGGTCGGCAAGGGCGTGACGTTTGATTCCGGTGGACTGTCGCTAAAGCCTGCGGATGCCATGACGCAAATGAAGATCGATATGGGCGGCGCAGCAACCGTCCTCGGGCTTTTTCGAGCATTGGAAGAACTGGAGTTGCCCATTGAGGTTCATGGGATTGTGATCGCCGTGGAGAATATGCCCTCCGGTGGCGCGTATCGTCCGGGGGATGTGGTACGAGCCATGAATGGGATGACGATTGAGATTTTAAACACCGATGCCGAAGGGCGCGTGACCTTGGCGGATGCATTGAGTTATACGGTTAAAAAAGTGAAGCCGGATGAGATCGTGGATCTGGCCACGCTCACCGGAGCTGTGATCATTGCGCTGGGGGATGACTATGCGGGACTGATGTCCAATAACCGGACACTGGCGAAGTCGTTGGTTACGGCTGCCAAAGAAGCGGGCGAGCTGGTCTGGGAGCTGCCTCTGGCTCCGCAGTATGACGAGGCGATGAAGTCCAAGGTGGCAGACATGAATAACACGGGTGGTCGGTCCGCCGGTTCCATCAAAGCCGGTCTGTTTTTACAGCGATTCGTCGATAAAACACCTTGGGCGCATTTGGATATCGCAGGACCGGTATTTTGCGAAAAGGAAACGCGTCCGGATATTCCTTACGGCGGAACCGGGATGGGGGTGCGTACCTTGGTGCAGTATTTGGAGCATGCCGTGTCGTAGATGGTTTAGCGTCGTCTTGTCGTGCAGTCGGGAAGCGTGCATCGTTCGTAGCTCGATGTCTGTAGCGTACCGCGTCGTCAAGTCGTGAATTGATCCAATGCATAACGCTGTAGCGACCATCGTAACATCCGATGTTATGATATTTATTCACACCCTCTAACCGAATGTGATATAC
>WJLE01000231.1 GCA_014728655.1 Candidatus Uhrbacteria bacterium | reverse complement strand
GCTTCAGGATGATCTCGTCCATGAGCTGCGGACCGAAGAAATCATCATTTCCACGCTTCACGCCAAACACACCGAACGGATCAAACCCGATCTTGTGCTCCAACTGCTTCACATCCTCTGCGGAGTGATACACCCCTTCCAGAACATTGGAATCCAGAATTTGCTGCAAGACCTCATAGCGCTCATCCACGCTCTGATGGTAGGTTTCCCCGCCCGGCGGTGTCATCACGGCAACGATGGCATCTCCAGGTTCCACGTTGTGAAAAATCTTATGCCAACCACGGCCCTCCAGGGCTCCGGCAAGCATCTGCCGCTGCTCCGGCGTCTCCGATCCCTCCCGTATAGCCTCGATCCCTTGCGCCAGCTTCAAGTGACGCTTCACGCGTTCCAGAACCGGATCAAACCCTTCCCGCTGCTCTCGTTGCTCCGTTTGTTTCGACGGCTCCGTCTGTTCTACGGACTCAGGTGTCTCCGCGGGTGCTACAGGTGCTGTTGTAGGAACTTCTACCGGCAAGGGGGCATTCGCCACAGAGGCCATTTCCCGCTTTGCCTGTTCGGCCACTTGCTGCGATGCTGCACGAAGCGTTCCGAGGTCACCATACCCACTGGCTTCACGGATCTGGGCCATCCGCTGAGGATCACCAACACCCATCGCCGCCTCGGTTGCTGCGAGTCCCGCTTCATCTTCCTCCAGTTCCTGTAAAAAATCACTCTCGCCCCGATCCACGAGATCGATACTGGACTGTGCCATCTTTTTAAGCTCTCCCTGGTCGGAAGGGACACGCTCCTTAGGCGGCTGTTCCGGAATCGCGCGCTGCTCCGGATCGGCAGGACGATCACGACCGACTTGTTGCTCCTTGTTCGGTTGATTCTTATCATCGGACATACTACTTGGTTTGAATGTTAGAACGAATCTGGTTCACCTTTTCTTCATCCAGCAGCTGCGTATGCTTTTGGACGATCTCATTTTTACGCTGTCGTAGCGGAAACAGACGATCTAAAAAACGCTGATAGATCTGCTGGATTTTACCTGCACGGTTCTTCAGTTCGTCTTGGGTGCTCGTCATGTCTTCCCGGTCATTGTACCCGCTTCGCACGGATCGAAACAGGCCAAAGTCCCATTTGCCGCTCCGCTTCGTGGCGCTCCTCAAGGGAAATCATCCTTCCCCACGTTAGCTTCGCTTCTCTCAGAATCCTTAGGACCAGGGCAGGCTTCTCATCCCACGGTCTGCACAAAGATAATCCCGGCATTAGCCGGGATTATCTTTGTGGCGGAGAGGGTGGGATTCGAACCCACGGTCCGCAGAACGGACACCTGATTTCGAGTCAGGCACATTCGACCACTCTGTCACCTCTCCATGTTAGGGCGTGGGGCTCGGGACATTGGGGTGACCTCCTTACTCCTTACTCCTTACTCCTTACTCCTTACCGCGCGAGGGTACGTCCCACCGGATGGATCGTCAAGCCTGGACAATGCTGTTGGTTCCTGCATCCAAAGCTTGCTACACTCGAATCCTATGGCAACATTCGATGAATTAAAAGCCATGTGCATGGATGAACACGGCCAACCAAAGGAAAAAACCGAATGCCGTGCCCTGCTCATCAACCACCTCATCCTAGAGGAGCTGATGGACGTGGATGAAGCCGAGGACCTGACGGATGACACCCTGACGAAGCTGGATTTATGGACTCCGGAGATGGAAGAAAAACCCAAGCAGACGGGGACGGATTCGGACTTATCCACGGATGACTAGTTGACGCTCCGCATCCTAAGGCGTAAAACAGTTCCATGAATTCAAACAGCCTCGCTTCCGCTTTCGCGCGTTCCACCACCTGGAACCGAGGTCCCTTACGACCCCGTTGAATCCCTCAACGGGTTTCATTTTGCCACGTTTCCGGTGAGATGGATCACCCGAAGCGTGGCCAAGTGAACAGGCTTGTCCATTGAACTTTTTCGACTCACTTTGTCGTTACCATGCTTGACGATGAAGGGGGTTGGAAACAAGAGGAAGCCCCCCACAAACATTTGCGCATCACAGGTGCACAGATGTCTGTGGGGGGCGTTTTCATTTCCTCCCTGGTACACTCGAATGCATGCCGGCCAGATCCAACACACGATTCCGACCAATCTACACACTCCTCCTCATATTCGCCTTTCTGCTCCTCATGACTCCCTGGGGTCAGTTTCCGGATCCGGATACGTTCTATCATGCGCACCTCTCTGCACTCATGCTGGATCACGGGCCGCTCTTTGCCTTTCCATGGCTGGATCTGACAAGCTTCGGTCAACAGTTCGCAGACCACCACTACCTGTTCCATCTCATCCTGGGACCCGCCATCTGGGCATTCGGAGAACAATGGGGAACACAGCTCATGGCGCCCCTGTTAGCGCTCCTCACGATCTCAGCACTCTGGACCGTCCTGCGAGTCCTGAACCCCTCTGAGACCTGGCGCAGGACATCCTGGGTTTTCGTGGGGCTGACCCTGCTCGCACCGGATTTTCTGATGAGACTGCTTCTTGGAAAAGCATCTCCCCTGGCCATCGGTTACGCCATCGTCACCGTCGGCGGCATGCTGCATCGGAAATCGATCCTGCTACTCATGACCGGGATGCTCTTCGCCCTGTCGCACGGGGGATGGAGCCTCAGCATCCTCATTGCGGGCAGCATGCTCGTCGCCGATATCCTGGCATCAAAAACCATGGCGGAAGCATCCTGGATCAAGGCACTGCACAACGCACCCTGGAAACCGCTCGGAGCGTTAATCCTCGGCACCGGTATCGGAATCCTGTTACACCCGAACAGCGCAACCCTCCTACAGTTTCTGTGGGTCCAACTCGTCGAGATCGGCATCCTCACGAAATCCGGCACCCTGACCCTGGGCCAGGAGTGGGCCGCCGCCTCACCGAGCATGATCTTAACGAACCTCACCCCACTTGTCGTTGCAGGTCTCACGGCACTCCTTGGCATCTTGTTTGCGCATCGTGCAGATGCGCGCCCCACCCTGGTCGGCATGTATCAACGAGCGCTTGTCCTACTGTTTCCGGTCGGACTCCTGCTTGTCCTAACGCTAAAGAGCCAGCGGTTCATCGAGTTCCTCGTTCCCCTGTTCGCGATCTGGATCTACCAAATTGCGCAGCTCGTGGATTGGACGAAATACCGACTGTGGTTACGAGAACAATGGAGTCGCTGCAAGCGCACCCCCCGTCATACACTCACCGTTGCCGGAGGACTCATTGTCCTGTTACTGCCATTGCACCATGGATGGCTGGCCTGGAAGGGATTGCATACCGGACAACGTCCGTTCGATTTGTATGCACCGGTGATGCAAACCATTTCCGAACGCGCGAACCCCGGAGATCGCGTGTTCCATTCCTCCTGGGATGACTTCCCCGTCCTTTGGGCGCTGGAGGACCGCGTGAAGTACCTCTCCGGACTGGATCCAACCTTTCTATATCACGCAGATCCGGAGCTTTCGAACCAGGTCATGCAACTCACGCTGGATTCAGATCCTCCGGACGCATGGGGCGTGAT
>WJLE01000230.1 GCA_014728655.1 Candidatus Uhrbacteria bacterium | reverse complement strand
GCGCCGTACCCTCCACATTCGCGTAGGCCGCAACAATTTCCGTGGACATTCGCTCCTCTCCGGGTGGCAGATCCGCCTCTCCGACGATCAGTGCCAACTGCGCACCATCCACCTGCTGATCACGGATCGGTGGAGGCGTCGCTTCGCACTGCTGCGCTTCGCTTTTCTGATCCCAATTCTCATCTCCACAGAAACTCGGCTCCGGGTTCCCGTTCCCATCCAGATAAAGCGGATCAGACCCCTCCAGCAGACAGGTCGCGCTACAACCGTCCCCGCTGACGGAATTCCCATCCTCGCACTGTTCACCCGCCTCCGGAGCTCCGCCGTTGCCGCAACACCCCAATGGGGCCGATGCATCATCCTGAAACAGACAGGGCGTTCTTCCCGTCCAAAGACAGGTCTGAGGATCACAGTGGTCGGGGAGTGCACCTCCGGCCGCGGAGGCTTCGCACTCCTCACCCGGTTCGACATTCCCATTTCCACACAAGGCCACGACTTGCGCGACCGGCTTAGACCCTTCATGCAAACAGTTGGAACTGCACCCATCCCCGCTGGCCACATTACCATCATCACAATCTTCCCCATCGGACACATCTGCATTCCCACAGGTCACGTTCCCGGCCAGGGATCCCAGATTCCGGCAGTTCAACGAGCACCCTCGCGTTTGTCGCGTGGAACACGTACCACCATTGGCCAAACACTCTACCGCTGCAGCGGGTGACGTGCAGTCCCAACCGTCCGGACTGGTGGATGTGGCCGGTGCACCCATACAGATGCGGCCAAAATCACAATCTTCCCCAACCTGGATAACTCCATCTCCGCAACTCCCCGGGGGGTTGTCATTGACCGTATCCACCGGATCCCACAAACAGAGGCTGTTACAGTTTGGCTGACCATCACACTCCTCCCCTCCACTGGCATTCGGAGCCAGAAGTAAGCAAGGGAAATTTCCACGGACGGTTCGAGAAATACTGCCGTCACAATACCGGCCGTTCGTCGTTTCAATCACACCGTTCCCGCACTGTGCCGTTTGTCCGTACCGACCTTGCGCCCCTTGTAACGTGCAACGTTCCGTACACCCTGGTGGCAACGACGAACCCGTATCCACCTGACCGTCCAGAAGTGTTGCGACCAGCACGTCCCGCGACTCCCAGCTGAATCCCCCGCTTGCAACCAGTAACTGACCTTGCTCGCTACAGGCATCCGGCTCCGTATACGGATGCGCCGTAAAAACCTGTCGTGCACCGACGATCGTTTCGTACTTTTCGGTTGGCGTCACCTCGATCCGATTCGGTTCACAGAACGCATCCTCACCAGTCTTCACTCGGAACTTCCAGCTAAATCCATCCGGATGATTTAGCTCCGACAATGCCGCTCCGTCCTTGGACCGGAATCCTTCGATCGTACCCGCACGCAGGATGACCTGATAGAACCGTCCGGGTTCAAGCAGAACGTTCCCGCTCCCGTCCACAGGCTCGATCTTCAGGAAGCGATTCCGCTCATCGTTCGCCACACCCGGAACCGTACCAAACGTGATGTTCGCATTGCTCAAATCCAAATTTTCCGGCACTGCATAATCCAAACACGCCTGATTCAAACAACGCTTCACCACGATGTTATCCTCAACATTCGAAGTGTCCATCTCGATATTGAACTCTGCCCAAATCGCAGCGTTTACGCAGGCCGTATCACAAGCCGGACCAAAATCACTCACACGCGGCTTCGTAAAGGCGATCGTCAGATCTCCGGCTCCCTGCACGCTCTGATCGACTTCCAGCGCACTGACCTGAACCGGTTCTCCGACATTCGTTTCGATCTTGGCCGTAGCTTGCTGGAAGCAGGATCCCCGACCGTTGAATCGATCATTCGTAATATCAGCACGGGCCGGATTCGTATCCCATACCCAATCATACGGTTCGCAATTCAGGATCCGGCAGACATCACCAACCGGGCGTGGAACGGCCTCGTAATCAATCGCTTCCAGGTAGATCGTCGCCAGGTATGGATCCGGGTTCACCAGCACGGAACCGATCTGACACAAGTTAGTATCATTTTTCGTCCGGAAGTTAAAACAGTATCCGATCCCATCATCACATCCGCTGTTTTGTTCCATAAAAATACCGGTTGGACCGTCCCCGCGGACACCTGTCGTGACATCCACGGCATACCACGTATCCGGCTCCAACAACTCCGTTGGTCGGACGGTAACGTAGGAAGACAGCACCTGATAGCTGGCGTCGATCGGATCCGCATCACGCTCGCCGCAGGGATCTCCGCCACTACCCGTACAGCGATGAACACGGATCGTATCCGCGCCGATCGTCGTCGGGTCCACGCTCGGTGAAAACAGCATGCCAATCACATCGTTCAGACAGACGTCCCGCCCACCTTCCCGGGCCGACCAAGGCGCCGGAGATGGAAGCAGTCCATCATCACACTGCTCGATCACGCGCGGCGCTTGCGGAATGAGTCCGGTCGAGAACTGCCAAGCAAACATCGCCTGACCCGCTCCCTCCGGACAGGTTCCAAACTCACGACAGGATCCGTCCTGACAGCACTCCTCCGCTTCGCTACAGATCCCGACCGACTCGTTACAATTCCGGACTTCGATCAGGTAGGGGTTTGAAACGACATCCAGACTGGATGGCTCCACCGTCATCGGACCGGTCAACGCGCCGGATGGAATGCGCGTTTCGATGGACCGCTGCGTCCAGTTCCGCGTATCGGACCCCAACTTATTGTTATAGAAACGAACCGCTCCCGGACCCGTGGTAAAGCCTTCCCCATGCGCCGTGACCGACGTGCCCACCGGTCCAACGCGTGGAACGACAGCACAGACCCCGGGTGTTAACGGATCCGTGTTCACCGCAAAATTCACTCGATTGGATTCCGGAGCCGTGGGTCGCGTTGTACGAACCCATACGGCGTACGGTCCCGGCAACACATCACCCGAACCCCCTTCCGTGAAAACACGCGGAACCTTAACGACAATATTTTTATCCGTCCAGTAGCCGTTCGCACAGGCCTCCGGAAAACTGACATCCGCCAAAGCCACTTCTTCCGTAATACGATTCCCAAAAAAGACCTGTCCGGCCAAATGGCCAAAGTTGAGCCCACGGATCGTGACGTACTGTGACACCGGACCCTGTGATGGGGTGATCTCCAAAATCTCCGGAACCCCTCCCCCACTAACCGGATGCACGTTCATCGTGAGGGCGTTGGATTCCGAACCATCCACCGTGACGGATACCGGATAGGATCCGACTTGAACATTGGGAATGTAGGCCTCGATTTCGTCATCGCTCCAGCTGATCCCCTGAATGATATCATTCCCAAAATTGATACCGGCACTCGTATTCCCAAAACCGGCACCGAGCAGCTTGAACGCATCCGCAGGCGCACCATTGGAGGGCACAAGTGCACAGATCCCGGCTCGACGAATGTCATTCACTAAAAAGTCAGGCAAATCCGGATCCGGTTGAATATTCGTATCGTCCGATAGGTTACTATTCAGGTTCACGAGTCGAATCGGTCCGGAGTCGGCGGTTTCCGGAACCTGTACCACGACCTGCGTTTGAGACCAGGTAGAAACGCCCTTATCCAGACAGGCCTGAGGCTGATAGGCTTCCACAGGCTCACCGCCTGCGCCTAAGAAAAACACTTGGCCATTCGTGCCGAAGTTGTATCCCCGGATCGTGACAAACGACCCCGTGGCCCCGTTATCCGGATCCACCGAGGTAATGATCGGTTGCGCCACACAGACACCGTTCTCGCAGATACCACTGGCACAGTCCGTGCCAACAGTACATTGATCTCCGGGACACGCTCCGCAATAGTTGTCCGGATCACTTGGATCTCCTCCGCAATCCAATCCGGTTTCGCCCTCATTCTGAACGCCATCAAAGCAGTGCGCCGGACGGATGATCACATTAACCGACGGACTATCTCCGGACCCCGTATCCGTATCGTACGCTGTTGCGGACAAGGAGCGCGTTTCCCCCGGCGCCAAGCCCAGCGTGTCCCACTGGATCAATCCGTGGAACAGTGTTGGAGCTCCGGTTTCGGGAACGGAGTTATCGATGAAGTCCCCGTCGTCAAAAAATGAGATGTAGGCGATACCCGTGTTATCCGTTGCACGTGCACGAACATCAACCAACGCATCTGCGGAGACCGGGAAGTTGTTCAATGGGAACGTCACGGAGACGTTCGGATCCTCCAGGTCTACGATGGTCCCGGAGCGGAACTCGGCTTCACAATCCGGTGCGAATCCACCGCAGGTCAGCGTGTCTCCTTCCAAGGACTCCAGCGCCGCACTGACCCGAACCGTGTATTCCGTATTTTCTGCTACACAGGAATAATCACTGTTCGGCGGAGGACACGGCGTGCTCGGCGTAAACCAGATCTCTCTTGGACGATTCAGAGTCAGCGTTCCATCCAACCGCGTTCCGTCTGCGGCGGTAACGGTCACGACGTCCGGTTGCGACAAACTTGCTTCATTGACATCCATGGAAACGACAATCTTCACCGTAATCTTCCGGTTCTCTGTTTCCCCGTTCGGCGTAATACCTTTGACTTGGAATACGGAGGACGATCCGCCAGGTGTGAATCCACCACCTCCCGGCGGTCCGGTCGTACTCACTCCCTGTCCGCCCGTCGTCGCTTCGATCAGTGCATTGATGATGTATCGCGCAATCGCCCAGGAAAGCAGTATGATAATCAGGCCAATGATCCCGTTTCGGATGTAGGCAATCGCCGTCTGAACCTTCCCCGCATCACCGCCACTCGTCATGTACAGGAACCCTCCGTAGACAACGATGACGAGCAAAATGATACCGAGTAGTCCCAGAACAACGTTAATGATCCTGCCGGCAATAATTCGCGGATCATTATCCGGCAACTTCACCGTTTCTCCAACCGCATCCAACCCTTCCGTAATCGGCGAGGGCTCCGCATCCTGTGCATGAACCGGTAGGGCAGTCATCAAGCCCCCTCCGATCAGAAAAATCGCAGTGGTAAGGATGAGGAGGCGCGTGAATATCATAGAGGGAGATCCGGGGGTGGGGCTGAAGGTCGAGACGGTGTAGTGGCAGCTGCCGGAGCCTCGTCCGCCGTGGCAAAGGTGAATTCCGTTAAAACGAACCGCACGATCGCCCAAGAACTTAAAACGATAATCAGTCCGATGATGGCATTTCGAATGGTACGGCCGGCCTGCTTCATCTTTTCGTCATTCCCCATGCTGAATAAAAACTGAAACCCTCCCCACAAGATCATGACGAGCGTAATAATGCCGATAAATTCAAGCGCGACGTTGATAAGACGAACCACGATCTCACGCGGATCCCCCTCTCCGAGTTTCAGGATATCGCTGATCGCAAAGATGCCCAGATCCACTTCACTGACCTGTGCGTGTGCGGGACGCACGAACAGGAACCCGGTTAGAACCGTGCAACAGAGCATTGGGAGGATCAATCGTGACAAGCGCATACTATTCAAACGAACAGGCGTCCTCGGACGGTTGGTTCAGACAACAGTTTGGATTTCCAAGGCAAACCCCCGTTTGCTCGGCCGGATTGAAACAGTTTTGATAGACATTCTTAATGCCGGATAGAAGAAACGGATCGTAAAGTGTACTGGTGGCGAACGGCCGGTGCAGAATCTTTGCCTCGCTCTTCACCGCCGTGTCTTCCACGCTCTCAACCAAAGCATCGTCGCTCTGTAGATAATCCTGCGCCAGGGTGTACCAGAACGTATCCGCATAGATCTCATCCTCATGGACGCTATCGATGTAGGCATTTTCCGTATTCAGAGAGTACCCCTGAATGATGGAATCGAATCGCGCACGAACCGGATCATAGGCATCTGCATTCGAACGATCCTGCACGGGTAGCCGGTTCGCAGATGGATAAGTCCATTCCACAACCGGCGGATCCCGGTTGATCGTTGTTAGCGTTGTAAACCTCCAGAAATAGTTATCATCCGGCTTCCCCTGTGCTGTTCCGTTGTCATTTCCGTCCATGGAATTGGCTGCCACGTCCACCACACCATCAAATCCGGCAGCAAGGAACTGTGCCGTTGGTCCGGATCCCTCCATGGTCGCGGCCTGAATCAGGGCGTTGATCCCGGTTCCTCCGGGTAGGCAGTACATCACCTCCCCGCAGGAGTTCAATCCACACTCCTCCGCGGGAACGAATTCCACGGTTCGATATTGGTTGGAAATCCGGAACTCCCCGTCGATCTGTGGAAGCAGACGCTCATCCCCGTCCCCGGTCGTCAGACGTATGTTGTCAAAACCGCGTCCGTTCGTAACCAAACCCGTTGTTGCCGTCGGGTCCACCGCTTCGTTAAACAAAATCTGTACAATGGCATTCTTGTGATAGGG
>WJLE01000229.1 GCA_014728655.1 Candidatus Uhrbacteria bacterium | reverse complement strand
TCAACTCCTGGAAATCCTGCTTCAGTTGATGTACAATCACTGTGGGGTTGGAAGACATCGTTACCTCCTTTAGACAATCTTTGGTGGAACATTGATTATCTACTAGAAGGGCGTGTCTTCCAACTCATTTTAGCCAGACTCGTTTCAATTCCTCGATCGGAATTCTGTCGGTTCGGACCAAGCGCCGGGCTGTTGCCTACTACGACCGTCAGATCGTTTCAATTCCTCGATCGAGGGAAAGACAGGGTTCCGTTTTTTCGGAACTAGGTCGTAATTACCTCGGAACCAGTTTCCCGGCCTCAAGCCTGCATCGGAACCAGGTTAAAGCTGGTTCCGATTTTCTGCGTACGAACGGAACCAAGTTACGACCTGGTTCCGCGCCAGCGGAACGAGCTTCAAGGTGGTGCCGTTAAACGCTTGGGGGCTCGTCAGGAGGTCTCCATCGGGCTAAAATGAGCTTGCTCGAGCCGTTTCTAGCCGGAAAGGAGACCTCCGATGGTAAACAATCCTATTGTAGCACATCTTTTGGCTATGTCACAGCATTGGTTGCAACATTTTGGGTGCGCACGGCAGGCCTGGGGCCTATTGCGCCATCCTCAATTGCCCGCCATGTTGCATCACCCTAAACGACTTCCCCTCTGTGTGCGTCACGCACCGGTCGCACGTCGCTACTTGAGGCTCCTTGCTCCGATTCCCTGGCAACATTTCCCCGAGCGGGACCTCTCCACTGACTGGGGCATTCCTACGGTTCCCTATGTCCCTTTCGTCGCCTCCTTTTTGGTCAAGCTGGATGCGAAGTTGACGTACATGTCCTCCTTGCGGGATTATCTGGTGGAGCATCCCGTACTCACCACCGTCCTCGGCTTTCCGCTGCCCCGCACCTATGGTGCGGTCACTGCCCCGATCCTAGATGCCTCTCTCCCCACCCATCGGCATTTTGCGCGCATCTTGCGCACGCTGCCCAACGCAAATCTCCAGTGGTTGTTAGGCGAAACCGTCCATCTCCTGCAGACAGAATTCGCCGCTGTCAGCGATGACTTCGGACAGGCCATCTCCCTGGACACCAAACACATCTTGGCTTGGGTCAAAGAGAATAACCCCAAGGCCTACGTGACTGACCGCTTCGACAAAAATCGTCAACCGGCAGGAGATCCAGACTGTAAGTTGGGCTGCAAGCGCAAGCATAATCAGCGTGTCCCCGGTGAAAAACCGTCTGCCTCCAACGATCCGCCGACTCCGCGCAGCAATCCACGTTCCCCACAAGGCGTGCCCGTAGGGGAGTACTACTGGGGCTATGCCTCCGGCGTCGTCGCCACTAAAATCCCAGATTGGGCCGAGATTGTCCTGGCTGAACTCACCCAACCCTTCAACGCTTCCGACCTCAGCTACTTCCATCCCCTGATGTCCGACACGGAGCGCCGCTTAGGTTTTCGTCCGCATTTTGGGGCTTTTGACGCTGGTTTCGATGCCTGGTACGTTTACGAACACTTTAATCGCGAGAACGAACCCTGGCAGTCAGCCTTCGCCGCCGTCCCCTGGGCCAAACGCGGCCCCAAACGGACTTTCGATGCTGACGGGCTCCCGCTTTGCGAAGCGGGCCTGGCGATGCCGCTCAAACACACCTATATGGCTCGTAAGACGCTGGTTCCCCATCAGAAAGGGCGGTACGCCTGTCCCCTTCAGTATCCGGAGCCTACAGCAGAGGCCTGTCCTGTGGATCACAAGCGCTGGGCCAAGGGCGGTTGCGTTACGACCCTCGCCACCAGCATCGGGGCCCGCCTGCGTCATCAGATTGATCGTGACAGCGCTCTTTACAAGCGGATCTACGATCAGCGCACGGCCACGGAACGCATCAACAGCCAGGCCAAGGCCTTGGGCATTGAACGCCCCAAGCTGCGCAATCAGCGCGCTATTACCAACATCAACACGCTCATCTATGTTTTGATCAACCTGCGCGCCCTGCATCGTATCCGTGCTAAAAAGGCCGAGCGATCTCTGGCGGCCTGATTGAATCCTTATCCATATCCCGGCTAGCCCGGCTCGAGCGCCTCCTGGACAGGTCGGAACCTAGTTCCGACCTGTCGGAACCACCTCGGCTCTAACCTCAAGTAATTGTAGCCCATCCTCGGTTTCATCAGAACCTGATTCCGTTTTTTCGGAACCGAGTTGGAACCGAGTCGGAACCGGCTCAACCTAGTCTTTCCCTCCTCGATCGGAATTCTGTCGGTTCGGACTACGGATGATCTCGAGCTAGTCTCGGTCTGCATCTACGGTTTCAATTCCTCGATCGGAATTCTGTCGGTTCGGACCTTCTATCCTCATTTGTGTGAGGT
>WJLE01000228.1 GCA_014728655.1 Candidatus Uhrbacteria bacterium | reverse complement strand
CTTGTGTATGAGTCCTGATTTGTCCAATAAGTAGCCGCCGCCAAATATTGTTAGCAAACACAAGACACCTGCAATAACTGCTAGCACAATGCTTGGTATAATAAGGGCAACAAAAAACACAAGAAACAGTAGAACACCTAACATGCTTATCGGAAAAACAGCGTTCGTGTATTTAGCGTTAACTTTATCGTATATTGACTTGAAATCATCCTTCTCATTGAACTGAAACTCCGTCACTGGAATATCCATTGGTTCGATTTCTTGACCACGCACGTGCAAATCACCCAGCGTCTCAGCGGGCAGCCAGCCATGTGCAGTGGATACGGTAGATTGATAGACCACGTTGTACCATGTTTGTTTTTCAGGATCGGTGTACCGCGATACGATATACACCGTCGCGCCATCTTTGATCACCGTCCGCACTTCGCCTTGCTCGAAGGGGATGAGCATCAGATTGGTCTGGCCTTCGGGCGCTTTGACCGTCGCACTAACGAAATCTTCAGGGTTGGCCGCTTGGAGCGCAGCGGGCGCGACTGGCGGTGCGCTGCTCTGGGCTTGACTGTCACCTTTCAATGCGGCGCGTGCTTTTTCGTGAAACGGGTCGAGTTCCAATGCTTTTTGCAGAAATTCTTGCTTCTGTTCGTCATCCAGCGCGATCTTTGAGGCCAGATAATAAGTCTCGGCATCTGCTTCGGCTTGTGCATCGCGGAAGATACGCCGTGCTTTGTCCAAATCCATTGCATCAATCGCAGCTTTTAAGTCGTCGTTGTGCTTGGTCATTGTCCACATTCCCTCCATCTGACTAAACGACAGCCCAAAAAATAACACTACTCCGGCTCGCACGCAAACACGTCTGGACGATAAACAAGTTCTTCGTTGTAGGCTATCGCTACGAATTTTTAATAGCATTCATAAGCTGGTCTCGCCAAGTCCCACTGTGCCAGAATGGATGCAACAACTCCGCCCAAAAGTTTAGAGTAGAATTGAGGGCGGAGAAAAGGACAGCAGCAAGATGTCATCATCAAATGGCAAGTACCCGACAACGGAAGTCCAACCACGAGCACGTCGCCGCACATTTACAGCGGCATACAAGCGAAAGATTGTAGAAGAAGCAGCCGGGTGTAAACATGGGGAAGTCGGCGCGTTGTTGCGTCGAGAAGGCTTATACTCGTCACAACTAGCTACATGGCGCAAGGCCTATGAAGCAGGCACCTTGAGTGACAAACCGCGTGGGCCGCGAGCCAATCCGAATGCGGCTGAGGTCAAACGGCTTGAACATGAGAATGCCCGCTTGCAACGGAAGTTGGCACAAGCGGAGGCCATCATTGAGGCACAAAAAAAGCTAGCCAGACTGCTGGTGGAACAGCAGGAGGACGAGACACTGTGACAAGTATAGCCCGTGAATTGAGTCAGGAAGTCGGCATCACACGCGCCTGTCAAGCGCTGGACATCCCGCGCAGTCGGCTGTATCCCCGTCGGTCGCCAGCTCCCGTCGCACACCGTGCCTGCAAACAGGCGCTATCAACAGAAGAACGCGCCAAAGTCCGGGCGGTATTGAACAGTGAGCGCTTTATGGACCGGGCCCCGCGTCAAGTATATGCGACGTTGCTGGATGAGGGAATCTATCTATGCCATTGGCGCTCAATGTACCGCATTCTGGCAGCTCATGGCGAGGTACGTGAACGACGCAAACAACGTCAATGTCCCGTTTATCGCAAACCAGAACTGCTGGCTGAACGGTCCAATCAGGTCTGGAGTTGGGACATTACCAAACTGCGCGGGCCAGCCAAATGGACGCATTTCGCCCTGTATACCGTCCTCGACATTTTTAGTCGCTACGTGGTCGGGTGGATGATCGCTGAACGCGAAAGTGCCGAACTCGCCAAGCAATTGATTGCCACTGCCGCTGCCAATCAGCGTATTCAGCCCGACCAGTTGACCCTCCATGCTGATAATGGCAACCCTATGAAGTCCAAAACACTGGCGCTGTTGTTGAGTGATTTGGGTGTCAATAAAAGCCACTCACGGCCCTATGTCTCGGATGATAATCCCTTCAGCGAAGCTCAATTCAAAACCATGAAGTACCACCCCGATTACCCTGATCGCTTTGGCTGTATTCAAGATGCGCGTGCCTGGGCGCGCCCTTTCTTCCAGTGGTACAACTATCAGCACTATCATATCGGCTTGAATTTACTCACCCCGGCTAGCGTCCACTATGGACAAGCAGATCATATTCGCCAGCAACGGCAAGCTGTCTTAGCCGCTGCCTATGTTCAGCATCCTCATCGCTTTGTGCGGGGGAAACCTATCGTCAAGGGAGCGCCCGATGCGGTCTGGATCAACCCACCCATCGTGCCGAATCTTCCTTAATCTTTTCACTGGAGTTGTTGCATACCCTTGACACATTCCGTAAATGGTAAATTTAGGACACTTTAGATGAGTTTCTGTGATAAATTGTTTTAAGGAACTTGTTTAGTCAGGAAATGAGATGAAACCAGTTGATACCACCACAAGACTAGCTAAGGGGCGAATGGTACTCGAAGCACCTGTGTCACAAATTGAGCAAACCAGTGACTGGGGCTTTGTCCAGAATACCCTGATGATTCAACGTGAGCCGCGTACATTACAGATTCAAGGCATTTCACCTGAATTGCACCAGCG
>WJLE01000227.1 GCA_014728655.1 Candidatus Uhrbacteria bacterium | reverse complement strand
GACTGCCTCTTGATACTGCGCTTGTAACTGTATCACTATGATAAATTCCTAGAATGTCGTGTGCAAGCGGGGGCGTACCAGTAATGAGCACGTTCGCGGCTGCCGTCAGTCTTCCTTTTGCATCGACCGTAAATGTTGCTACATTAGTTGCATTGCCATAAGCGCCAGCGCCTACGCCTGTATCAGATAAATCTACATCATAGTCGGCGTTTGCGCCATTATCTGTAGTAGAGAAGTTTGCGCCAAAATCTAGTCTGCGCTCTTGTGTTAATCCGGCACTTAAGGACAACACAAGGTATTGCGCATCATTTGGCGCAATACCAGCGGTACTCAGTGTTGTCCAACTTGGATCGGTACCATCTGAGTATAAAATAGTTCCGGCTGCGCCGATGGTAAGCTCATCCCAGGCCGGTGTTGCATTGCCGAAAATCAAACTGCCTTGTGATACCGCTGCTACTGCAGTATCCGTGTGAACCGAGCCGTCAAGCACTGTATGAGTACCCACCGCACCGCCAGTAGGAACCTCCTGCGGCTCAAGTTCTCGGACACGTCGAGCAAGGTCAGTAACTGTGTTGGTTACTGACCGCATATCGCTGTAGTATTGCTCTATCTCTATACAACCTTGTTGCATTTTATGTCCTTGGAATGGTTAGGAAGTCCCAAGACCTGAACTGTTCACCGTTTTTGTCAACAACAATAGTCACACCTACTAAGCGTTTATCCAACTCAATAGAGCGGGGATTATAGCGTGCGGTAATAGTGTCTCCCCACCAGTATGTGTGTCCGTATACCGTATTTTTAGAGCCAAGCAATGGTACAAATTTAAAATCATCAGATGGAGACATACGTGCTCCCCACTCTTCTGCAACCGTCTCAAGTTCTGTAACAGAATCCTGAGTTGTAGCATTACGTGTGATCTCACGTTGGTTTACGCGCCGATCTACGTTGAACTTGTCTGAGTTTGTGTAAGTGCCAACAGTGCGTGCGCCGTATTGACCCTTGCCTAATGCCGCAACAAATGTAGCGCTTCCTCTGTTTGCTGTCTTGTAAGTCACACGTGCTACATTATGCTGTTCCAAAGAGAAAATCACAGGCGCGTTGCCATAACTATTGAGACCTGTCGCGCTGTCCAGACCGTTAGTGGTGCGATTTTCTCCAATCTGCTCAGTATGGGTGAGGAATTGCCACCGTCCGTCACCTAAGCTAACTACATCAAAATCAATATCACGCGCATTTCCAATCTCCTGGATAACGTCAAGCACGTTGCGCCACGCACGTATACCACTCCAATTATCTCCTGCTCCGATCAGTACTGGAATATCCAGGCTTGCAATTGTGCCAGTGGTAATGCGCCCCGCCCCTTCGGTTGCACTGGCACCACAATTTTCTTCTACAAATTGATAGATAGCAGTCTGCGCCGGGATCGCAACTTTCTTCGACTCAGAAGAACTTGTACTGGCATACCATAAAACGTTTCGGCGATTGATCAAGTCAAGGCCACCGTCACAATAAACAGTAAGATCGCGGTCACCGTTTTCATAAACGGATTCAACAGTGTCCCCGATTAGACCGGACCATTCGACGTACCAATTTCCGGTTCGCCGATAGTCGGATGAAACTGCGATAGGCTTATAATCTGATAAACGCCGCCATACCTCAATAGGTGCCGTATTGATATAAGCGTCAGTATTACTAAAAGCGTTGGTCGTGAACCGGCACCAGCCTGGTGCATTGACGATATGGCGAAACTCTAATCTTCGCCATGCCTCCAGGACGTCTACAAGTTCACCGTTCTCCGGATTATATATATTAACACGATAATCAGCGAGCATTATCGTTTTACGGTTTTGTATCCAAAGTATGTAACTCGCCATCCCATGTGATTAACGCTAGCATTTATTGTATCAGAGGCGTCGGAGCCAGAGCGATCTGTTATTATAGTAACAAAATCATTTGCACTAGCATCATTGAAATCCATTTCATCAATACAGTTTCTCTCGGAATCAGTTATGGCTATAGTATTAGCAAAACCAAGTACTGCTGTTTCATCTTCGTGAACACTATGAAGCTCTCCACACCCCCCATACTCAGTCCAATTTCTGATAACAACATCTCCAGAAGCTTCTGGAACTAGAATACATTTAGTATCTAAATCTTTAATAAAATTGTGAGGAATTTTATATGTCCCTATTGCTCTTGCGCTTTCATTATCTGGCATTTCCAATCCACCAGGTTCATCAAAACTAGCTTCTAATGCATCACCTCTCGTTAATCCAACAGTAACAATATATCCATAAATAGACGGTATGAAATCAATAATAGTGCCAGCATCAATATATTCGCGCTCATCAGATAATGATGTAATATCTGCTGCATTAGTCGTGAATTTTGCCAGTGGCACATCCCAATAAGTTGTGCGGTCAGTGCTTTGAACAATAGCTGATACCCAAGTAATACGTGTTGTATAACCCTCAACCTCACCAGAGCCTGCTGTGTAACCTGGTGGCGTATATGTGGTTCCTGTATAATTCTTACGTAGAACTACATAATAATCAGTTTGGCTAGCGGGTAAAGTTAACTGAACACTTGTATCATTGTAATAGAACTGGCCTTCTACTAGTGCTGCACCAGTGTTAACGTCAACCGCAAGACCACCTGCATCAGTGACTTCTAGGCGATTAGGCACAATATAAAATATCCCTATATTTCCCAATGAAGATAATGTACGTAAAGGCGAACCAGCGCCTTCAACAACCAAACCTGCTGCTTTTGCTAATACAGCCCATACTGGCCACCAGTCTTCAATTTCGTATGCTCCGGCGTCAGGACCGTCGCCTGGTGCTTCGCCAAACCAAGGCCAACTTCGCTGTGTCATTTATACTCCTAAGTATCTTGTATAGTATTTCATAGATACCAATGTTTCAACTGCGCTAGCTCCGCTTCCGGTAACGATAAACACGTTATGTCCATCAGGTGCAATTGGATCGGGTGCAATGTACAAATCCAAGTCACTGTCAGAACTTTGTGTACCAATTAAATTATCACCCGCATCATTAGTAATACTTTTTGTTCCATAAGTTGTATCAATAGTAACAGTTTCACCAGCATCAATATCGTAATATAGTTGGATTTTTGTATCCAACGTTTGATTTTCAATTGATAGTGAGGTTACTGGTCCTCTGATAGTAATAATAGGATAAGATACTGCTGTGCCTGTATACGTGATTGTTGAAGTTGCAGATAGTGCTTCTGTACCAAAAATTGAGTTAAGACCAAAAATCGTATTATCAGGATAACTAGTGCTTTTAAAAATCCAACCTTTAAAAACATCCAATTGCCATGCAACATTGTTGATTATAGGATCAAAAAACGTTGGGTCATGACACCTAAACCTAAGGGTTTCAGTGAAACCATGCTCATCCCATCTGCTTGGATTCCTTGGCCGGAACACTGGGCCTTGCAAAATAATAGCTTCAATATCTCGTGTCACACCGTTCGGGCGCACAACACGAAGCCGTCCGCTTTGGAATGTGCCTGTCTCTTGACGATTTGGCCGCAGACTGTTAAGCAATAATGCGCGCTTTTCCCAATAGCTATCACGATTACAACGTCCATTTACACGCATCAGATACTGTATAATGCGATCTTCTAAACGGTAATCTAAAATTTTGCTTCCGTTCTGAAGCGGACCAGACTCGTCAATGTACTCAATCCTTGGCATGCCAAGACCTGTCACACTGATCATATAATGATCAAGCTGATTGTTGAAACGAAACACATGTTCCCAATCGGCAATAGTCCCGTCATCCTCGTTAATATCAACATCAGGCGGGATATATAAGTGTTGTTCTCTGGCGATCATAGATTTGCTGCTGCCAGCGCAGCTTCTACATCATAGTAAATACTGCCCTCACTTTGATATCCAGAGTAGGTCGGGTTCACCTCAAGAGACACGTGTCGGCTGTGATCAATATTTTGAGACGATGACGGCGCAGCCATTATTGATGTCTGACGCGGTATCATTGCAGTCTGTACCTGGTTTAGTACAGACACTAGTTGTGCCGCCAACGCGTCGCCGAATGCTGAGTATGGGGTGGTACCCGTACCCTGGAAGTCAGGCACACTGGAGCCGCCGCTATTGCCGTCCCCGAAGATCCCAACAACTTTATTCTTGAGCCATTCGACAAATGTGCTCCAAGCATTGTTAATACCTTCCTTAATCTTTTCAACGATATGTCCGCCAGCGTCAACGATGCCGCTCCAGGCATCACCTATATCGACAATCAGACTCTTGAATTTGGACCTAATCGTTTCTACAACATTGCCTGCAATACCCCAAGCTTTGCTAAGAGCGTCAGCAATTTTGCTAGTAATCTTTCCACCAACATCACGCACCCACGTCCAGGCAGTGGCCCCGATATCCGACGCCATTGTCTGAAGCTTATCGCGGATTGCACCAATGACGCCAGTAGCTTTGGTCCAAGCAGCAACGAAACCTTCCTTGATTTTAGCAACGATGTCCGCACCTATCGCTTTGATCTTCTCCCAAGTCACCTGGAGCGCTGCTGCCAAACCCTCTATCTTTGTACGCAATGTTTCCTTCAAGTTTTCCCACTGTTCAGTTATTCCGTCACGGATAGCATTGACAATCTCGCGTCCTTTTTCAATGAAATTCTGTACAGCGTTAGTGATAATTGTGACTAGTGCTTGAATACCTGTTCTGATTGTTGTCTTTATATTCTCCCAAGCTGTTGATACCGCCTCTTTAACCTTTGTCCACAATGTAGCCCAGGTAGTTCTTAGCTTCTCCGTAAACTCTTGCCAGATGAGCTTTACTAACTCGACACCAGCCTGGATAGTGCTTTTTACGTTTTCAATGGCTGCTTCAATAACATCTTTAATTTTAGCCCACACCTTTTCCGCAATATCTTGAATATTCTCAAATATCATGCGCCAAGTTCGTTCAATGCGTGACAATACTCTGTCAACAAATAGATAGATATCGTCCAGCACGCGCTCAATAAAGTC
Organism: Candidatus Uhrbacteria bacterium; assembly: GCA_014728655.1. Lineage (GTDB taxonomy): Bacteria > Patescibacteriota > Patescibacteriia > 2-12-FULL-60-25 > 2-12-FULL-60-25 > 2-12-FULL-60-25. The sequence continues at coordinate 972 of WJLE01000227.1, read as the reverse complement.
TGCAATATTATCCAGTGTACGCTCAACGAAATCCGCGATAGCGTCAAGTACTTTCTCGATCACGTCACTAATATCATCCATCATATCTGGAATGATAGATCCGCCTACAAGTTTCTTCTTCAAGTTCTTGAAGAAGTCAATAACGCCCTCTACGAAACCGCCAATAAATTTTGTGATAACCTTAAATGGTAAAGTTAAAGCAGATACTACCATTTTGTAAAGCGATTTAAAGATTTTCTTCAAGTCCTTATCCTTGAATGCTTTAAACAAATCGGCCACATTATCAGCCCAATCTTTAACATAATCAATGACTTCGGTAAACGCATTAGAGATTCCATTCAAGTTACCAGTTATAACGCCGACAACAGCTAATATAACTGCACCAGCAGCCTTGAATACAGCTCCAATAACCTTGCCGAATACTTTAATCATTTTTCCAACAGCTTCCCAATCAATTTCTTTTAGCGTCTCAAAAGCGCCGACTAGCTTAGGCCATATATCTTCAACGATAGTCTCAATGACAGCTCCTACTGTTTTTTGAATGACTGTCCATACAGTGAGCATTGTGGCCTTGATGACAGGCCAGTTCGTTATTATCCACTCTTTAACCTTGTCAAACGCCTCCAAGAACTTAATTTTGAATTGTACAACACGGATAATAATGTCCTGGAACGTGCCTGGAAGTCCACCGATTTCTGAATTGAGTAGATTGCCGCTTTGTACCGCCGTCTTAAACCATTCGATGAACGGTTTTGATTTCTCAATAAACGTGGTTACAACATCTTTAATTCTAATAACCTTTAGAATTATATTCTGGATCGGATTAGGTAGCTTTGTAATCTCAGAGTTGAGAAGCATACCTGTTTCCTTAAATTCAGATAACCACTGAACAATATTTTGGACAGGTGTAGGCAACTTCGTTAGCCAATCATTTAACATGTTGCCAGTTTGCACAGTTGTGAGAACGTATTG
>WJLE01000226.1 GCA_014728655.1 Candidatus Uhrbacteria bacterium | reverse complement strand
TCCGGCGTTCCGGCTCGCCATTGATCTGCTACAACTGTTCCGCGATCTTGATGTCGACGAGCCGCTTTCGGGCATCCTTCGGAATCGGGAACATGGTGACGGAGGCATCCTGTTATTCCCCAGCCCGGTTGAACCGCAGGCTGTGAACCACGTCCATGAGTTGGAACTTGCTCTCAAGCAGGGATTGTAACAAGGTGGATGATTCCTGTGAGTCCCCCTCCGGACGATCCCGGAGCGGCAGGAGCAATTTCCCGTCCGTACTGATGAAGAAGTAGCGTACTTTCGTTGATTCCGGGTCTTCGATTGCTTCCAGTTGGTTTGCATGCGGGTGCATTTTAGGAGCGCAATGGACCAGATCGATCGACCGTACCCAGCCTCTGAGTAAGTCCAACCGATCCGGATCTGGATAGTTGATGCACTGAACTTCCTCATTCAGGAAGAGTCGGTTCGTGAATGGGAAATGTCCGTACGGCTTTCATACGGATTGGATTCACGGGTCATTCCCAGCATGTCTTGGATGGAATCTACATTTTCTTTAACTGTTTTTGTGATTGTCAAACTCGTTTGGCGGATGCATGTGACAGGGATATCCGCTCTGTTAAGATGGATCCATGCTTTCCGTTACGGATTCGGTATCCCTGATCCCGGAACTGAACAAGGCCCAGAAAACCGCCCTTAAGAAGCTCGAGGTCGGGACGATTTGGGATCTGTTGAACATCCTGCCGCGGCGGTATGACGACTATACCAACTGTACGCCTGTGGGGTCTGCGCCCATCAATCAGCCCGTGACACTGAAGGGAACGATTGAAGAGATCAAGCAGGCGCCGGGGTTTCGACGTCGCGTTGTGATGATCCGTGCGAAGGTTAAGGACGATACGGGATCGTTGAACGTGATCTGGTTTAACCAGCCCTGGCTGCTCCAGAAACTGAAACCCGGCATGGAGATCTTTTTGTCCGGTACCATCTCGCTCCGTCCAACATTTGGCCGTCAGCTTTCGAATCCGATCTGGGAACCGGCCGATGATGTAAAGATCGCCGGATCGGTTGCGCCCGTGTATCCGCTCACCGGTGCCGTGGCGCAAAAAACCATGCGGGAGCTGGTGGCATCGGTGATCGAGCAGATCGAAGCGATTGCGGATCCGTTGACGGATCGGATCCGAACGGACGCGGAACTTCCGACACTCCTGGAAGCCTATCAAGCCATCCATCATCCCTCCTCCCTCATTCACGCGGAACGGGGACGCAAGCGCTTGGCCTTCGATGAGTTCCTCACGTATCGCCTGGCGCTTGGCAGCTCAAGGAACGATGCGAACAGCGCAGGGGCGCCCAAGGTTCCATTCGACGAGTCCTTTGCAAAAAAATTCGTAGCTTCTCTACCGTTTGAGCTTACGGATGATCAGAAACGCGCCACATGGGCATCCTTCCAGGATCTGGATCAGACGATCCCGATGCGTCGGTTGCTCCAAGGAGATGTGGGCAGCGGCAAGACGATCGTTGCTGCGTTTGCCATGGCCATGGTATATCGATCCGGGCAAACCGCTGTGCTCATGGCACCCACGGAGATACTGGCAAAGCAGCATGCACTTTCGATCCGTCGGTTCGTGACGACGGCAGATCAGGTGCCGGTGTTGTTACTGACGTCCAGTGACAAGCGACTCTGGGAGGGCGGAAAGGAGCACAAGGTTAAGCTACAGGAAGCAAGAGATCGGGCGCAGCAGGGGAGGTTGGTTGTGATTGGCACGCATGCGTTGTTGTATCGGGACATGCTTCCACCGGATACGGCCCTGGCCATCGTTGACGAGCAGCACCGGTTCGGCGTCGCGCAACGCGAAGCGCTCTCCGTGGCACGACGACCCGACGGTCTTGTCCCGCACTTGCTAAGCATGACGGCCACGCCGATCCCGCGATCTTTAGCACTGACGCTCTATGGCGATCTGGATCTATCACTGATCCGCACGAAACCCAAGGGTCGATTGCCCATTCGAACCAAGGTACTTGTAGGCACCATGCGCGAACAGGCCTATGATGCCATCCGATCGGAAGTCGCCAAGGGACATCGCGCCTTTATCGTCTGCCCGCTTATTGATGAGTCGGACAAGCTGGGGGTGAAGTCGGCCTCCGAAGAAGCGAAACGGTTAGCATCCGGACCGTTAAAGGGATTAACGATTGGACTACTGCACGGAAAGCTGTCCCCACCCGATAAAGATGGAGTGATGCAGTCGTTCGTTGAGGGTCTCGTCGACATCCTTGTGTCCACCACGGTTGTGGAAGTGGGCGTGGATGTTCCGGAGGCCACGGTCATGGCCATCGAAGGGGCGGAGCGGTTCGGGCTGGCGCAGCTGCATCAGCTGCGGGGCCGTGTGGGCCGCTCAGATCATCCATCCTCCTGCTATTTAATGAGCGATGCTGAAGGTTTGGCACTCGACCGGCTCAAGGTCATGGAGCAGACGAACGATGGGTTTGTTATCGCCGAGGAGGACTTGAAGCGACGCGGGGAGGGGAACCTTCTTGGGATGCAACAGTCCGGGCAGGTCATCTTCAAAGCCGCTCGCGCTACGGATCTCGATGTCATGGTGAAGGCGAAAGATTCGGCTGAAAAGCTGCTCGAAGACGATCCGGATCTAACACTGCATCAGGGGTTACGGAAGGTGGTGGAGAAACTGAAGCAGACGAGTCATCAAGAGTGATTCATAGAAAGGAACCTTCAATCAATGTCATCCCGAGCCTGACGAGGGATCTGCCAATGCGTGATAGGACCTAGAGGACAAACGTGCTGAACAACAATCAGGATAAACTCATCATCACGCTCATTGGGTACGGACGATTCGTCTCAACGAATCCCTCGACAAGCTCGGGATGACTTTTGAGTATAAAGTGTTTTTGTAAGAAAAAGCAACCCGAGTGGGTTGCTAATGCTGTAGGTCATTTTTGCGCAGCGCCTGCTTGCAAGATTCACAGATGTAGCAATCATCCTCTCCGGTGGGACGGTCGGACCAGTCGATCCGGGCGCACGATCGGCACACATACCTCCACACAGGATGATCCGTCATGTTCCCGAGCATACCCGGGATCAGGAGATGTTCTCCGTCCACCGTCTCGATTTCCGTATAGACCAAGATCGGAGCATCGGTGGTGTACTGAAGAAAACCTGCCGTCATGAGGATTTCGAAGTATTCCCCTTCGACCTGACTGGAGGAAACGATCGTTTGGTTTTGATCCAGTTCAAAGATCCGAAGGTAGTAAAGGACCGTCTTTCCCTGTTCATCCATTGGTACCGGAACCTTAGGATGAAACGAGGCTTTGATCAATAGCGTCGCGCAGGGTTGCAACTTCGACGATCTGCGAGGTTGGATCAGTGATGGATCCTTTTGGCACGAGAATTCGGTTAAATCCGTGGCGTTCGCACTCCTTCATGCGTAAGTGGGGGATGCTCGCCGGACGGACCTCACCACCCAGCCCGACTTCACCAAACACCGCGGTCTTTGGATCAATCGCAACGTCCGAAACCGCGCTAGCGATAGCCAGGCAGATCGCCAGATCCATAGCTGGCTCTTTTGCCTTGAGGCCTCCGGCGGCGTTGACGTACACATCTTTATCCAAAATGTTGATTCCCGCCCTTCGTGCAAGCACGGCAATGAGTAATCCGAGCCTTCCCGCATCGATCCCGGAACAGCGTCTTACGGGCGTCCCGTACCCGGCTGGGGTCACAAGGGCCTGGATCTCCATGAGTAGTGGACGGTGACCCTCCATCAGGCAGGTGATGATCGAACCACTCGTTTGAATCGGTCGTTCTTTGATCAGTTCTGCGGAGGGATCATCGACCGTAGATAGTCCTTGTTCCGTCATGGTTAACACAGAGACCTCCTCGGTCGATCCGAAGCGGTGCTTGAGGACTCGAAGGATTCTAAAACGATGGTCCTGATCCCCCTCAAGCATCAGCACGGTATCCACAAGGTGCTCTAGGAGTCTTGGACCGGCAATGTCTCCGTCCTTGTTCACCTGACCGACGAGGATGACGCTGGTGTTGGATCGCTTTGCAGCTTCCGTGATCAGTCCCGCGCAGGCTTTGACCTGACTGATCGACCCAGCAACACCGGCGATCTCGGGATGAAAAAGAGACTGCACGGAGTCGACGATCGTTAGGAGGGGCTTTTGTTCCCGGATGGTCGCGCTGATCATTGCAGCGTCAGTTGCATCTAAAAACTCCAACGTAGACGGGATCTGCCCCGTGAGCCGTTTTAGCCTCAGGGCGACTTGGGAGGGGGATTCCTCACCCGTGACGTAGAGAATGGATGGGTCTCCTGCTGCGGCTGCTAACGCCGCCTGAGCGAGCAGGGTGGATTTGCCGATCCCCGGTTCTCCGCTCAGAAGCGTCACGCTCCCATCGACCAATCCGCCTCCGAGAACGCGGTCTAAGGGTTCGAATCCAATGGATTGCTTAGGCGCATTGGAGGTTTCCGTGAGGGATTGGAAAGTGACGGTTTTTCCCGGCTTTGCATCCGTTGTTTCGATCCGTCCGGATTCCGCTGATGCAGCACCTATCTCCTGAATCGTGCTCCAGGCACCACACTCGCCACATCGGCCGGTCCATCGCAAAAACTGCGCGTCACACTTGCTACAGACAAATTGCGGTTCTGCACGTGGAGCCATACGGAACCGATCTTCGCACACCGCGCAGGCATTTACAACTCATTGCTACGTCCCGTTTCGTTTGCAGCGCTTGCCGTGCGCTCCTTCTTCTGTTGGGCAGTACCAGCCCTTCGGGCACATCTCATCGTTGTTGCATAACAAACTGTACTGCTGCATGAATTTATCGCTGACCGGACGGTGGCAGGTATTCTTGAGCGTGCAGTTTTCGTTGTATCCGTTTTTCTGTGACTTCACCGTACAATGACAGGCCTCTCCATCTTCGCAGTCCTCTTTCGTTTTACATGGATTAATCTCATACGGTCGCGCCACGGTGACCGGCCAGGAGCGCCCCAGCTGCTTGGCACAGAATTCGGCAGCTTGTCCGCTGAGCTTGGAGCAATCCGCCTTACCGTATTCCAGGAGGTAGGGGAGTAGGCGGCCATGTTCCTGTACGCGCATCCCACCCATGTAGATGAGTCCCCCATCGGGCTTTTTGATAATGGCCTGTTCTCCGACCGTGCCATC
>WJLE01000225.1 GCA_014728655.1 Candidatus Uhrbacteria bacterium | reverse complement strand
CTGCAAGATCAGGGCAAAGGCAAGTGTTTCTAACCAAATCCTTGGCTGAGTCTGGTCATCAAACGGTCTATTATAAACGCTGGTATCCAAATAGACTTTCAACTTCACGGTTTCGCTTCAATAACTTTGTCATGCGTGTCAATACCAATCAATACCGATTCGTAGAGCAGATCGTTCTCCAACAAATCCCGACGCAGATCCTCTGGGTTTCCGTAGTGAGCTTCTCCCTCGCGCACGGTTTCCTGCGCGTTATGCGCAATTCCAGTTCGCCGTCGTTCCACCAGACGCCGATGGATGACAGAGAGCAGTTCTTCTTGATCCTCTCGTGACAAAGACTCCACCGTCTCCAACGCCTGTTGAAAAGGCGTCATCGTTCTAGAATTCATGTTACCTTACCTCCTGTCGGTCGGGCGGAAAGGGACGACACGCTCCCCCAAAAGCGATCCTACAATCCGTTGCGCCGCGCGACCGTCGCCGTAGGGATTGACGGCCTGGGCCATCTGTTGATAGGCACCATCGTCATCCAACAACGCGGTCGCTTCCCTAACAATGCGCTCCCGGTCCGTGCCCACCAACTGCACCGTGCCGGCTTCCACCGCCTCGGGGCGTTCGGTCACGTCGCGCAGCACCAACACCGGCTTGCCCAATCCGGGCGCTTCCTCCTGAATGCCGCCGGAATCGGTCAGCACCAGGTGCGAGCGTTTCATCAATTGCACCAGGGGTAGATAATCAAGCGGCGGCAGCAGCGTGATCTGGTCGTGATCGCCCAGCAGGCGATGAACTGGCTCCTGCACGTTCGGGTTCAGATGCACAGGATAGACCACGTGCACGTCGTCGTACTGCTCCGCGATCTCCAATAACGCCGCGCAGACGTTCTCTAGCGGCTGGCCATGATTCTCACGCCGGTGGGCTGTCACCAGGATCAGGTGTTTCTCCCAGGGAATCTCCGCCAGCGGCCCACTTGCCAGATCGTAGTCCATCTCCGCCGTCATGAACAGCGCGTCAATCACCGAGTTGCCGGTGACGTGAATTGCTTCCGGCGTCACACCCTCGTACAGCAGATTGTCCTCAGCTGTCGTCGTGGGCGCAAAGTGCGCGTCAGCCACCACGCCGGCCACCTTGCGGTTGACCTCTTCCGGGAAGGGCTGCCATTTATCGCCGGTGCGCAGCCCGGCCTCCACATGCCCTAACTTGACCTGATGGTAGAAGGCCACCAGACTGGCCGCCATCACCGTGGTCGTGTCGCCCTGCACCAGCACCCAATCCGGCTGTTCTGCTGCGATCACGGGATCGAGGTCGGTGAAGACGCGCGCCGTGATCTCGGAGAGCGACTGGTCGTCGCGCATCAGGTCCAGATCGTAGTCCGGCGCAATGTCGAAGAGCTCCAGCACCTGATCCAACATCTCACGGTGCTGCGCGGTCACGCAGACCCGCGAGACGATGTCGGCGGGATGCTTTTGCAGTTCCTTGACCACCGGCGCCATCTTGATGGCCTCGGGACGCGTACCGAATACGGATAAGACCTTAATCATGAGACCTCTTTGCAACCACGGATTTCACGGATTTTTATGCTTTTAAATCAGTGTACATCTGCGCCATCGGTGGTTACGTTCTTGCAACCACGGACAACACGGATTTTATGGCAACATGAAAAAGCCGCGTCCCAGGCTCCACCGCATAGAATCTTCATCAAGGTACAGACGGATTTTTATGCTCAAGTCCCAGTATTTCGGTGCTTCCGCGCGAGCCTTTTGGCTTCGGCCGCGTCAGTAGCAATGGCAGACTCAATCTCTTCCCGATTAGCATGGTAATAAGCTAAGGCTGCGTGTACTTGCGCCAACGTTAAGTGACCTAACTCCTCTGCAATCTCTTCCGGGCTGAGGCCTAACTTGTACCAGCCAACTACACGCTGCACCGTCACCCCCGTCCCAGTGATGCGGGGACGGCCTTCCCGAATGTCAGAACTATGAACAATCAACGTTCCTATATCGATGGTGGTTGTGCTCATGATCAACTCCTTCACCTCAGCATCTCTCCAAAAATGCCCAAGGGCTTTTCCGATACCTTATCTTCACCTTTGCAACCACGGATGTCACGGATTGGCACGGATTTTTGTGTCTTTTAATCAGTGTAAATCTGTGTAATCCGTGGTTGCAAATCTGTGCCATCTGTGGTAAAGTTCCCCAAGTTCGACATGCGTGTCGGGCTTTTCCAATGGATGGCCATGCCATCCGCGAATCGCATCCTTGTCGATTCCCCAAATCCTTTGTTGCTTCTCGATCAGTGCGAACGCCATCGTTCCCGTCTTCTCATTGAAGTAGAAGTCTAAAAAGCGCTCCTCGCCCAGGTTCAAATAGGCACGCCCACGGACGATGGGACCTTCTGAGCGCAACGTCACAGGTTGAACGTCCTGCAACGCTCCCAAAGCGCGTAACAGCGTCGTTGAAACGTCTTCTACCATGGGACAGTTATCGATGCATAATGCTGCTTCAAGGTCTCAGCCTCTTCCCAGGCCCAGGCGTCCTGCTCCAGCGTTCCCTCTGCACAACGCTTAGAAAACGTCTCAAAGGACATGTCCCATTTTGCCTCAAACGCTGCAATCTGAGCGTCCAGCGCAGCAAGCTTAAGGTCAAGATACTCAG
>WJLE01000224.1 GCA_014728655.1 Candidatus Uhrbacteria bacterium | reverse complement strand
GGGCGTCCCTGCACGGAAAGGGCTGGACTATTGAGGCGGAGTCAGTGAAGGGGTGAGGTAGGGACGAAGGACCTCCATCACATCATCGACGGACGCTTCCAGCGCTCCGGTGTTGTCGATGTAGATGTATGGGATCTCGGATGCGGCTGCGTCCAGTTCGAATCGATGACAGGCCTGCATCCGTTCTTGGATTTCCAACGGGGAATCTCCTCGTTCCTTCATCCGTTGTCGCAGCTGCTCGTCGTTCCCGGCTCGGGTGAAGAGTGGTTTGATCGCGTCCTTGATCCGCTGCTGTTCCTGAAACCGGAACAGGTTTGGCAGGACGCTGGGGACAAGGATCATAATCCAGATCGTGTTGACGCGCAGGGCGTGATCCAGCAGGTCTCTGCGCGTCCCGATCGGGTCTCGGCCAGACCTGCGGTCCAAAGGAAGTGTCCGTCCGCTTCCATCTGCTCGAACCGCTCCCGGTCGAGGTAGGAATCCACCCTAGGGAGGGCCGTCGGACGCGGGTTTCTGGTGGTGTTACTGGTCAGGAGCTGTGCGCTCGGCACGCGCTCCAGGATTGCGTTTGCGATGGTGGTTTTGCCACTCCCGCTAGCCCCGGTGAATGTGACGATCATGGTATGCGCTACCTTAGTGAGGGACGGGGATTTGGGAAAATGAAAGAATTTGGCTAAGTTAGGTGTAATTGTGTTAGGATCTACGTCATGACTGCTGTAATCGCATTTTTAGTGGTGCTATCCGTGCTCATCCTCATCCATGAGGCCGGGCACTATTTTGCTGCCCGGATGTTTAAGGTAAAGGCGGATGAGTTTGGATACGGTTTACCTCCGCGTATCATCGGCATCGTGAAGGATGAGGGGAAGTGGAAGCGCGTGGGCCCAAAAGATCGAAAGACGTATAAGAACACGATCTAGTCCTTGAACTGGTTACCGATCGGAGGATTCGTTCGCATTAAAGGGGAGTCCGGAGAGAATGTTACAGACCCGGATTCATTCCAGAGCAAGCCGATCTGGCAGCGATTTATCATCATCGCTGCTGGTGTGATCATGAACTGGGTGCTGGCTGCCGTGTTGCTCGCGTTCGGGTTTATGATCGGCATCCCAGCCATGGTGGATGACTTGCCGCCGGGTGCAAATATCAAGCAACGAGAAGTGACGATCATGGAAACGCTGAAGGACGGGGCGGCAGCGGAAGCCGGCATCGAACCCTTGGATGTGATTTTGAAAGTCGGGGACAAGGAGGTCGGCACACTCACGGAGGTTCGTGAGGCGATCTTTGCATCTCAGGGAGAGACACCGATTACCATTAAACGGGATGAGGAGGTGCAGGTGATTAACGTGACGCCGGATTACGTGGAGGAGCTGGGTCGATCCGGGATTGGGATTGCACTTGCCGACACCGGAATCGTGTCCTATGCACCGCATCGAGCGATCTTAAATGGTGTCGTCCTTACGGGTGCATACACCAAGCAGATCATCGTTGCCTTTATCGATCTCTTTAAGGATCTGCTAAATGGTGGAGGGGAGACGGTTGATGCCGTAAGCGGTCCTGTTGGCATTGCAGTCCTTACCGGTCGCATGGCAGAGCGAGGGATCCTGCAGCTCATTCAGTTCACGGCCGTTTTGTCGATCAATCTTGCTGTGCTGAACTTTCTGCCTATCCCGGCGCTCGATGGCGGTCGCGGGCTCTTTTTGATTCTTGAAGCGATTCGTCGGAAGCCGGTGAACCGTCAGCTTGAGGCTATTATCCATAACGTTGCTTTCTTCATCCTGATCGCGCTTATTATTTTGGTTACCTATCGGGACATCGCGCGTATTGTCACAGGGTAGGTGGTTAGATGGTCAGGCTGCTTGGCGGTTCGTCGCTTCGAACGCTACGGCTCTTATTTAATGATCCTAACCAACCAAGATCAGTCCAATCCACCCCTGGCAGAAAGCCTGATTTCATGTAAGATAAGGGCATGATGATGCAGAAACTTGATGCCCTGCGCGAGGAGCTCCTTGCGGCGATCGAAAACGTCAAAACGCTCGAAGAACTGGAGCAGGTCGAGATCACGTTTTTGGGTCGAAAAGGTTCATTGACCCTTATCCTTCGTCAATTAGGCTCCTTGCCAACGGAAGAGCGGAAGGCGCTTGGTGCCCGATCCAACGAGATCAAGATGGAGGCAGAACAGGAGATCGGTCATAAGCGTCGTGCACTCTCATCCGAAGCTTTGGCATCCATCGGCAACAGGGAGCGTATCGATGTGACGGAACCCGGCATTCGTCCTCCGGAAGGGCATCTGCACCTGGTCACACAGGCGATCCGCGAAGTCACGGACATTTTTAACCGTATCGGGTTCAAGCGTGTGCGCCACCCGGAAGTGGATTGGGATTGGTATGCGTTCGAAAGTCTGAACATGCCCGGGGACCACCCGGCGCGTGATGAGTGGGAGACGTTTTTTATGGACGCGCCAGCATCAGATCAAGGCAAGATGGTG
>WJLE01000223.1 GCA_014728655.1 Candidatus Uhrbacteria bacterium | reverse complement strand
TTGTTCGGCGACAATTACTTTTCCCGTTTAGCGACAATTAGAATTCCCGGATTCGGGAGCCAACGGGGAATCGCCGAGCGACAATTAGAATTCCGGTCCCTGGGTTGCCTGTTTTACCTCCTTTGACGGGGTTTTGCTTTTGCGTTCGTCGTTGCGTTTCGCCTTCTCCAGTCGATAGCTGGGAACGTTCAGCTCCAGGATCACGCTGTGGTGCACCAGGCGGTCAATGGCCGCCGCCGTGGTCATCGCGTCCTTGAAGATCTGTTCCCATTTGCTAAAGGGAAGATTGCTCGTCAGCAGCACGCTGCCGTTTTCGTATCTCTCGGCCAGCAGCGTGAAGAGCACTTCCATCTCCTCTCGAGTTTGTTGAACGTATCCCAAATCATCGATGATCAACCCATCGAATCGCGACAGCTTTTTGAGCGCTTTTGGCAAGCGCAAATCGCGTTTAGCCACGAGCAGTTGCTGAACCAGCAGGTTGCATTTCGTAAACAGCACGGAACGCCCCCGCTGAACCAGTTGTTCCCCCAAGGCACATAGACAGTGGCTCTTGCCCGTCCCCGGCTTGCCAAACAGCAGGAGGTTCTCGCGACGGTTCAGAAACGTACCGTCTCGGAGACTCTCCATTTGCCGGCTGAGTTGAAGCGGGAGACGCTTCCAATCGAAATTGCTCCACGTCTTCGACGTGGGAAGTTTCGATTGCCGCATAAGGCGGGCGATCTTGCTTTCCTGCCGGGCCTGGCATTCCAGGTTGGTCAGTTCCAGGAGATACTGGAGATGACTGATCGATTCCTTGGTCGCGCTGTCCGCCAAACTGGCAAAGTGCTCCCGGAACATGGGAAGTCGAAGCTCCCGGAATTGCTCCGTCAGTTTTTCGATCGCCGTCTTGTCGCTGGTTGACTGTTCGCTCACCGGCGACTGATCCGATGACTTCTTCCTCCCCTTGTTGCTGGAACTCTTGTTCACACTCATAACTGTCGACCTCCATGTCAGAAAACTGAAGTAACAAATCAAACTGCTTCAAGTCTGGCGTCTCAACGGAGACGTCAGTGACCGGCGGAGCCTGCTGGTGTTGCTCAACCGCCGAACGGACTGATTCTGCCGAAATGGGCGCGTTGTTCGAGATCGCCAACCGCAAGGCATCTTGCACAGCGTCCTGACTATCCCGTGCCGCCATTTGCAGAATCTTCAAGTATTCCCGAGCAGCGACTCGGGGACTGTGATCGCGACAGAGCCAGTCATACGCGATGCGAAAGTGGCTTGTGGGAAACATATCTTCACGGTATTTGTAGTTCTCAAAGGCACCCGGTTTCCGGACCAGCGAATCGATCACGTGGCGATAATTGATCGCGTGCTTGCCGCTGCCCAGCAGTCTCGGCATTTGTTGAACTTCCACGTCACCATGCCATACGGTGATAGTATCCGCATCGATCAGGACCTCCACCTGGTGACCGATCAAGCGACTGTGAACCGAATAGGTGTTTCGCTTGACCTGGATCGTGCTGCTACTGCGAACCGTGATGTCGCGTATTCGCATCCGATGATCCAGTTTGTTCGGCGGAAGATCGCCGAGCTCTGCCTGTTCCTCTTGAAGCTCTCGAGACCGCCGGCCATTTCGTTTATCCATTAATTCATCCAAAAACTGTTGATAGTCCTCACGACTGTCAAAGTCTCGACTACCACGTAGCAAGAGAGCCTGTTTAACCGTCCGTTTCAGGTGGCCGTGAGACGATTCCACATCACCATTTTCATGCGCCTTCCGGGCATTGGTCCGTTGTGGTTCCACGCGGTAGTAATCCAGTAGGTCCTGGTACCGCTTGCCGAACTCGCGCTCGTCCGACAGGTTGTTCACCGCGGCACTGAGACTATCGCTGCGGTGCCTTCGAGGCACACCTCCTACCTTCCAGAAGGCGTCCTGGAGACCGTGGCTGAAGGCTTCAAAGGACTCCGAAAAACAGATCGACACCGACTCCCAGTTGGAATAGGTGAGCGTGAAGTGGTAGAGCATGTGATCGAACGGTTGCCCCCCGATCGTTACGCCCAACGAATTCATACGGGTGAAGTCCGATGCCCCGACATCGCCCGGAAAATGAACCTGCGGGAACATCACTTCCTGGTTCGGCCCGTGCCCCGCTCGCCAAGCGCGGACGCGTCGCTCGAACGTCCGCCGCTGAGAATCTGGAAACTGGCCGGGGTGCTGATCTTGCAGCCACTCGAACAGGGCGAAAGCTCGCAGCTCAGAGTCGGCTTGCAACCGAGCCTCCACCTTTGGCCAGACATCGACAAAGGGATCTTTCCGCGTTCTCCAGGTTCGCCGTTTTACCTGGTCCGACGGGTATCCTTCGCCATCCCGGTACTTGCGTGCTGTCTTCTCATCCATGCCGCTCTTCCTTGCTGCCAGAGCCAGGCTCGCACCGCTCCACAAGAGTCGATGCAGCCTCCGTACTTGACCGTCCTTGATCATCGCAACCTCCTTTCGTTCAGGGGGTTGCGATTATCGCCTCTCCGAGAAAACCCGGGAATTCTAATTGTCGCTCGGCG
>WJLE01000222.1 GCA_014728655.1 Candidatus Uhrbacteria bacterium | reverse complement strand
GGGTATGGGCTGACATTCAAGAAAGTGAACTGCATAGTCACGCCATATGCTGCGGGCTATATGGGGACTATGAAATGGGCATGGTTCAAAAACCCGAAGAGTTAGATTGACACTTTTTGTCGCTCCTGCACTGGAGCTGCAAAGAACTCAGCGAAGGCCGATACCGGCGGTGCGGCTGGTATCCTGTCCGCTTGCTTGTCAGCGCTTTCAGGTTCAGCCTTGGGATCTAGCCCGAGAAGGGTGAGAACATCCGCCGGGACATCGATCCCGACCAGTTGGGCGGGACTCCAGTTGGCCCGTTTGCCCCGTTCAAAGATATGCACATTGTGGAGGAAGCGAAACAGCTCCAGACACCCCTGGTCGGTGTGCTGACGATTTCTCAAGATCGGACGCGCAAGGCCATTGACACATTCGGCCAGCATGCTGCCGCGCCACGAGCGATCCAACACCTGGTTCACGTCCGCCCACGCCGACCACAATTCCTGGCTTCCCAGCAACGCATAGGCTGTGTCCAAGCTTTGCTCCCACACGTCCTGCCGGACTTGCCGTTCCGCCACAGGTTGGGGGTGACGTTTCTCATCGGCCTCGATCTGCCAGATCCGGGACAATGCCCGCACAGCTTCTTGGCCCCAACGGGCCACGACCGGAGCGAATGCATCCTGCAACACCGGATGATAATTGAACAGCGCGTCAGCCCAGTTGGTGAGGTTCCGACTCAGTTTCTGGTAGATCCGCCCTTCCCACCCCTGTAGTTCCTGGCCTACCTGGCGCAAGACCTCGGCGCCCGCTACCGGGTCGTGGATTTCCCCGCTCGTGATATCGATCAGCCCAAACTGGGCATCTACCTGTTCAGCTAACGTCACCAAATCATCATACCGTGTGATTTTGCCCGCGGCTTTGGCGCTCAACCGCTCCCAGACCGCCAAGTGGTTCGCCAACCGCTTGGGCGTATGGGCTTGATCAAACTTATCTGCCCGTTCTTCGACATCCTGGAGGGCTGCGTACGCCTGTTTCTCCAGACGCGTTGCCTGGGCCCACAAAGGACGCAACAGGTGATCCCAATCCAATTGGTGTGGGGCGATACCGGCCGCTTTCACGCCCGCAGCTAATCCTGTCCCCGCATCACTGGCAAATTGGGGCGTTTCCGGACAGTCCAACAGCACACTCTGCCACGTCCCCCCGTCACAACGCTCCTGCCGGGTCAGGGCATAAATGTACAGGGAGTCATTCCCCACTACCATCAGATTCGGCGCTCCGTGAGAGTAAATCTCATCCCCGGATAACGTTTCCCCTACACTCGGTTGCCAATCCGCGTTCACCTGCGCGGCGGCCTGTTCAGCTTTTGCCAGTTCCCCGTTGACCCACCCAAGCGACCGTTCGGTGTCCACCAGTTCCGCCAAGCACCGCGTTATCCCGCGCTGACTGACGCCTTCACTGGCCAACACCACCGCCCCCCGCACTAATCGATTTCGGGTGACCGTGACCCTCGTCTTTGGCGGTTGGGGACCATATCCCCCAGGCTCCAATCCGGCCAGCAACGCGTGCTCGCCCTTGGCCGCGATGTTATACACGGTTTCCCGCGATATGCCGTACTCCCTCGCCAAATTCGTCACCTTACCCCACGGTCGATCAGGATGCAACATCTCAATCACGATTTGCGCTCTTTCCCCGTTCGTGATATCATCTTTTCTACTGCCCACAGGTGGTCTCCTGGCCTATTGGTCTCTGGTAAGCCAATTCTGGCACAGAGATCCCTGTGGGCAATTTGTCAAACTAACTTAAACCATGCCCAAACCTTCGATCCCGTACTTCTTGACCCAGGCAGTGACCGAGCTCACGCTGCCGATCCCGTACCTGCGACAGAGTGCCGAAGCGCTGGTTCCCTCTTCGTACTCTGCGACGACTTGCCGTTTGAAACCTTCACTATACTGTTTGAAAACTTTGGTCTTAGTCATCTTCTACCTCCTGGTATTGGACAGTGTAAATCTATTGTCAATATATACCAGGACATGACAATGGGCGCCGGGGGACAATCTTGCGTGCGGTGTGGGGAGGTGCACAGGGCACCTTGTGCATTTGCGCGATCTGGGCTACACTACCGGATGCACGTGTGGCTCGCGCCCATCTCGTCTTTTGCGCGGGGAGGTTGGATCGTGATCCTGGACTGCGCGTGCGAGCTCGATCAGGCGCGAGGACGTCTGGCGCGGAGGGGTTGGATGATTAACCACAGATTACGCAGATTTCACAGATTGGTTGGTTGTGATGAAGTGGGCTTTCGTTTGTTGTAGGGTCCCGGAATTCTTAAACTTTCAGGTTATAATGAAAGCACCGATGCGATAGCAGCCTTAAGCCCAAAGCATAGAAGGGATAAGCCTGAAGAGGTAAAAAGAGATGGAGACCACGCCACCCCTAGAGG
>WJLE01000221.1 GCA_014728655.1 Candidatus Uhrbacteria bacterium | reverse complement strand
TACTTGTCAGACATGTATGTCGCATCCATGTACACGTGGATGTTTGGCATAGGTCAGCGATGGCGTCGCATCCATGTATACGTGGATATTTGGCGCTGCATCCATATGTGTGGATATTTGGTATGGATGTTTAACCTTGTTTGATTGGAGGCATTTGGTCCTATGAATGACATAATACTCAAGGCATATAAAACTGAGCTTGACCCTAACAACGTTCAACGGAGCATATTCAAGCGCTATGCTTGGGTGTCTGCGGCAGTGTATAACACTATGCTTAGAGAGTGGGAACACGTTTACGACATTACTGGCAAATCAGGCAGTATCTATGAGATTAGAAAGAGGTTCAATGCCGTCAAGGATGATATTTGCCCTTGGGCGCGAACGGCACCATATGGCGTAACAGAGTCAGCAGCATTAAATCTAGGGCGCGCGATTGATAACTTCTTCAGACAGCGTAAAGACGGCACCGTAGATAAGCGTGTCGCAAAGATGAAGGCGAACGGTACGTGGGCGCGACATTATGCGAAATGCTCCGAGCGTGGTAAGGCTGGCATACGCGCATTGCCAGGATACCCGAAAGAGAAGCGTTACCTGGACAGCTTTCAGTTCAGGGGATTGAAGGTTAGGGGCAACGAGATTTACATTGCGAGAACCGGCTGGATTAGATTAAAGGAACACAATTATATTCCGCTCTCAACGTCAGGGTTAAAGTTCGCAACATATGCAACAGTAAAGTTGCATGCTGGCAGGTGGTTTATCTCTGCGCAGGTCTATGAGCCAAGACCGCAAATTAACGATCACCACGATCTGGTTGTGGGTGTAGACTTCGGTATCAAAGATTTAGCTATCTGCTCAACCGGAAAGGTCTTTGAAAACCCACATCCGCTTCGAGAAGCACAGAAAAAACTCAGGCGGTTACAGCGAGAGCTTAGCAGAAGGAAGAAGGGGGGGCAAAATTGGAAAAAGACAAGGGCAAAATTACAGAAGCAGCACCGGCGTGTAGCCAATATCAGGCGATATACGCTTCATGAAATTAGCTCATACCTAACCAAGGAGGTGCGGCCTTCGATTATTGTGCTAGAAGACTTGAATGTTGAGGGAATGAAAAGCAATCACTGCCTGGCGCAGGCTATCAGCGATGCCGGATTTGCAGAACTGCGCAGACAAATTGAATACAAGGCTGATTGGTATGGCTCTTATGTCCTACTAGCCGACCGATGGGAGCCAAGCAGCAAACGTTGCAGCGGGTGTGGATACAAGCGCGAAAACCTTAGCCTTGCTGATAGAACGTTTAACTGTCCCAGTTGCGGCCTGATTATTGATCGTGACTTAAATGCCGCATATAACTTGAGAAACATCGGTGAAAGATTTTTAGGAATACACAACGAACCGCTAAACGAGCGGGGATTGCCCAGGGAGCTGGGGCGCAGCAATGCCTCACTATGAACTAGGAACTAAGTAGCTCTTGTAGCGTAAACCTTAGACGGACATACTTGTCAGACATGTATGTCGCATCCATGTACGTAGGGATGTTTGGAGCATCAGGGCAATGATTGCAGTGTCTCGCAGGGGTCGCATCCATGTACGCGGGGATGTTTGGTGTACAGATCACCGACGCAACCGACACACAAGGTCGCATCCATGTACGTAGGGATGTTTGGGGATGCTTGGTCTAATCATGTCCACGCACATTAATATATTTGAAGGAGTCTAAAAATGTTTGCGCAAGTAAAGTTTGATCCGCAAGAAGATATTACAATTTATGAGTTGGCTAGAGTTACACAATTGTTGATGTCTTGCAGTTATGGCCCAAAAGACATAACTGAGCCAACCCTGAGTTTTATGACAATTGAGTTTTACAATATGTTCATACATGAATACAATGATATACTGAAACACTTTGAAATTACGGTCTATGGAAACTCAATATGTGGTGATAGTTAGCCATAGACATAAAATATACCGCATCACTAGTTCCCTTACACATCGGAACGCCGAAAACACCTGAAAATCGCAACCAATGCTCTTTTTTTCTCACTAAAGTCAAAGGAGAATGAACTTATTAAATTACTTTACAAATACAGTATAGTATAGCGAATTCTGCGCCTAGCAGCCTGCCGGAGAGAAAGTACCTACCCCTGAATATACCGCTTTTGATGGCGCAAATGGGGCGCAAAGGCTGTTTTTAGGCCCAAAATCGTGCCTGGATGGGGCATTTCGCGCTGGGTAATAGTCTCTCCGACAAACTGCTAGGGTTGGTTAAAATTACTAAATTACGAAATTACTGAATCCCCTTACTAAACCAAACTAAACGGAGGTAGTTATGCCTAAGGATATAGGTCAATCTAAAAAAAGTTCGGGTACACGGTCCTACTCGTTCAGCGGAACGGTATGGGCCACAGAAACGGAATGGCACCGCTGGCGCATGCAACGCGACAAGGTACAAAACATGACAGGTGAGCGGTTGGGGCTTTTGCTCTTCCGTTCGACATACCTGGGCAACCTGATGCGGGAGGCGGCGCTGATGCAAGACAAGGATGTGGATGACGTTATCGCTTTCATCCAACAGAATTTGCTTGAGGCGAGCTCCGGCAC
>WJLE01000027.1 GCA_014728655.1 Candidatus Uhrbacteria bacterium | reverse complement strand
TGATCGTACGCAAAACTGCTGCACCAGGGGGCTTTTTTTAAAAAAACCGACCAAAAGATAGGGCTCTTGGTCGGAAAAACAACGTGTGAGACTACGTACGCTCACCGGTTTTCGATTGTACCGGAACGTCGACGTCATCCTCACAAGGATAGGCGTCACTGTGCGAGCGCGGTTTTGAACCAAGGCCGTTCGGAAGCTCCCGCGCTTCGTCTTCGGAGTGGTAATACTTGGACTCTTCCGTCACCATCGGGTGTAAAAACCGTCCGCGCTGTAACGCGTTTAAATAAAGGTGCACCGGATCTTGTCGTGCGTCGACCGGGGGGTGCTGGTGCAAACGGGACTCGGATCGCATGGCCGCGAACGACTGCCGCAGCTCCCGCTCCGAAGAAGGCGGACGGATCGTCGTCCGATTGGAATCGCGGGTCTGTTCCGGGCACTGCTGATCCGCATCCAGCTCCGTCCCGCAGTTGGAGCATGGAACCGTCATGGGACCGTTTTGATTGGCACATCCCCGATGTACGAGCTTCGTTGTGCACGACGGGCAGGCATCACGTTGCTTCTGCGACATCCGCCCTCCTTTCCTGAATGTATCTGTTTCTTCCCTGAACCAGGCATTATTCTATCAACGTATACCCTCCTTCCACACTTTTCCTGTGTATAACAAACATGCGTTGGACGGCGAAGCATGGATCGATTATTATCAAACCATGAAAAAGGAACAGCCTACGATTCCGGATATCCCACAGAAACCGAAACAGCAGCAGCAGCAAACGGAGCGCCAAAAAGCGTTCGAGCGATATAAGCAGGAGATGCAAGATGCAGCACAGCGAACCACCAGTCATCACTCAAGTGCCACGGTGGATGCGCATAATGTTAACGTGTTAAAACAGTATCGAGACTCGCAGCAGGGGATCGGAGACCGCACGTACAACATTCCAACCGTTACCGGTGAACTGGCCATAAAGATACGGGAAGCCGGACCTGTGGCAATGATGGTACTGTCGCCGGACGAAAAAATCGCTGTCCGCTCTTATCTGGAAGCACGCAGCACGCTTGAACCGACACTCCAACAAGACATCCTTAAACTCATCACCCTTCTGGATGACACCGAAGGATTCC
The DNA here is from genome assembly GCA_014728655.1 of Candidatus Uhrbacteria bacterium. Lineage (GTDB taxonomy): Bacteria > Patescibacteriota > Patescibacteriia > 2-12-FULL-60-25 > 2-12-FULL-60-25 > 2-12-FULL-60-25. The sequence continues at coordinate 2,334 of WJLE01000027.1, read as the reverse complement.
CAAAACCGTTAACGGAAGAGCAGACCATCCTGCTCCAGTCCCTCCTCGACGCGCCCTCCTAGCGCTGGCAGTCCATGGAGCGCGCCAAGGCGTCCAAATTACTTGTGAGCAGATCAGGATAGGTGACCGTCTCATTTCGATCCCGCGTGTTAACGTTTGCACCGCTGTGCAGTGTCAAGATTCCCGCATCATTAAAGCGAGCAACGGATTCCGCCATGCGCGGAGAATCCAAGGATTCATAAAAGACGTAAGATAAGGCTTTTTCATTCAGCAATGTTCCCAGTCCCGCCAGATCCTCCGCCGAAGGCGTTTCATCATCAAAGAGTCCGGTGGTCGCGTAGTACTCCAGGTTGTAACGACGTGACAGGTATCCGAATCTGCGAGGCCCGCCCTGAACGAACGTACGTGTCCGACAGTTCTCAAAACTCGACTGATACAAGCTATCGATCGTTCGTAGCTTACCTTCATATTCCAGCGCACGTTCGTGAAAAACAGATGCAAGCTCCGGTTCCGCCTGTTTAAATTCATCACGAATCCGGTGCAACACCCGAATCGCGTTATCCGCATCCAGCCAAACATAGGGATCTTTCGCTTCTTCTGTACCCTCCGGCACCAAACCCGGATACACAGGATTCGCCATCAGAACCACCAAGGACGCATCGGAGGCAATTAATACATTGGACGGGTCCGGAAGGTCAGCAGTGGTCATGTCCTCCAGCCAAGGCTCCATCCCGAGGCCCGATACGATGAGCAGATCCGTGGTCCGAATACGTCTCAGATCATCCGAACTTGGAGTATAGTGCAACGGATCCGTACCCGGAGGAACAATCAACGTCACATCGGCATCCGAACCCGCAATGGCTCTGGCCATGTCGTAGTAAGGAAAAACCGTTGTGATCACATGCAATCGCTCCTCGGCATTCGTCATGGCACGCTGTTTGCGTGTTGACCAAAATTCGAACACGGAACCCATTAAAAAAACGATACCTGCGAAGAGCAGTAGAATCGTGAATAGCGAGACGCGTCTGCCACGTCCAATCGCTTCTGACATGCTGACAGTTTAACTGATTTTGGCCGTTTGATTAAGCGCTTGCAATGATTTTACCTCCTTGGGTTTTAATAAACGCCAGTGTCCGGAAGGCAGACTTCCCAAGGCTACGGATCCGATACGAACCCGCTTCAGTTTGGTGACACGATGTCCGAGTACGGAAAGCATGCGCCGGACCTGACGATTCTTCCCTTCCTTAATCGCGATCTGGATCTTCGACGCTCCCAAGGAACGTACACGGGCCATGCGTGTCATCCCTTCTTTTAGACGAACGCCGTTACGAAGCGCCGCCTGCTCTCCGGCCGTCAGCGGACGGTCCGTCGTGACTTCATATTCTTTTTCGTGTCCGTATTTCGGATGCATGATCTTATTCGCAAACTCCCCATCATTCGTGAGCAATAACAACCCGGAGGTCGCAACATCTAACCTTCCGATCGGGTAAAGTCGTTCCGGAAGATCCACAAGCGAGAGGACGTTGTCCGTCTTGGATACGTCTGTGGTTGTGATGTACCCCACGGGTTTATTCAACGCGATATAGATTTTCTGCTCTCGGGTATCTAACAGCTCCCCATCAACCTCCACGCGATCCTTGGAACGGACCACGGAGCCGAGCTCCGCACGCTTACCGTTGATGAGAACGTTTCCTTGCTGAATCAGCCGATCTGCCTCCCGACGAGAAGCGACTCCGCGCTCGGCAAGGTATTTGTTGATCCTGGTTTCTTTCATGACTGAAACGGTATCAATCCACGTACAAATAAACAATAGCGAGCATGCTATAATCCCGTAGACAAAAGGGGGCATGGAGATCTTTCTGGAAATCAGTATCATCATCGCGATTGCGGCAGCAGTCGCGCTTGTGATGCAACTCCTTCGACTTCCACTTTTATTGGGTCACATCATTACCGGAATCATCGTCGGTCCGGCCGCAATGAACATCCTGCATAGCGGAGAGGCGCTCGAAGTGTTTTCACACCTCGGCATTACCTCGTTATTGTTTATCGTCGGCTTAAGTTTAAGCCCCAAGGTCATTCGCGAAGTGGGGAAGGTGGCACTCGTGGCCGGCATCGGTCAGGTTGTGTTTACGGTCATTCTGGGATTTCTGATCAGCCTGACGTTTGGATTCAACACGCTAACATCCGTCTATCTCGCTGTGGCTTTTACGTTTAGCAGCACGATCATCATTTCAAAGCTACTGAGCGATAAGCGAGACACCAACACGCTGTATGGCAAAATCGCTATTGGCATGCTGTTGGTACAGGATGTCATTGCCACGATCGTTCTCATCC
>WJLE01000220.1 GCA_014728655.1 Candidatus Uhrbacteria bacterium | reverse complement strand
CGAAGGATCAGAGGCCGCATCGGGATTGTCATGCGTCATACCCCATAAATCCGCATTTTGATAGATGCTCCAATTTGGATTGTAATCTAAGCTGCTGAGGATCGGATTTCCGATTTCGTAATCTACAAAAAAGGCATCGGGGACATCATGGACCCTGGTTGCCCAATCCGTTCCATAGAGCTCCTTCGCGATCTGTTCTGAGGTCACCCATCGCAATGTCTGATTGATTCCAACGGCATACACCTTCGGATCTGTTTGTAATTTGATTAGCTGCGAGCCTGGGCGATAGGTAATGTTTCCACCGATCGGAATAGATGCGAGTTCCTCGTCTGTGATCTGCGTGACATTTGAAAAATCCTCATAGAAGCTGAAGTACACCTTGTCGTTTGGGAAGACAAAACGTTCGTTATTCCCAACGTAGTAAACCGCGCTACCAGATCCTTTCACTAACGACACGTTCGGAAACGCAAGCAGCGTTTCTGCTTGCGCAGGTACAAACGGGATCGCAAGAGCCACTGCCACGAGTACTGGAAGAATTTTTTTGAGACACTTCATAGTCGTTAAAGCATACGAGGAAGTCTCCGTTTTGAACAGGGGACTTCTCTACGTGCTAGCGCGCACCGTAACTCACCAGGATATTCTGCTTGTTCTGCTCATCCTCATCCGTGGTGATCGTCACGGTTAGAACGGCCGTATCTTCCTGTTTGAGCTTTTCGAACGATAGGATCGTAGACGCCTCCAGTGTCAAGGTGGATTTTAACGCCCATGCCTGTCCTTCCGTACGCTCCTTAAACCAGGTCACGATATCGTCATGCGCATCTACGGTTTCCATCAGGTACCCATGTTGCGCCAGTGCCGTCTGGTGTGTGACAAATGTTACGGTACCGTTTGGATACTGTGGGATGTCACTTGGGAAATCGCTTGGGAATGACACCGACTCCCCGGCCATCATCTGTGCATCCGAACCCTCCTCCCCAATGGTGACGGATCCATCGGAAACATCCACGTTCACATCGCGTCCGGTCTCGTTCTCGATTCCACGCTCAATTGCACGTTCAGTGACCCCCTCTCCGATCCGTTGTCCGCATCCGGCGCCAAGGGTTAACAGGACGGCAGTAAGAATCAGCATGAAAAAGGTGGTCTTCATATTAGGAAAATCGTTCTTGATGAATTTGCTTCGAGTGTACGCCCTTCGACTCCAAGATGCCAATCACCGACTCCATAAACGACGTTGGGCCGCATAGGAGGAACGCTCCATTCGCATCCGCCACGTGGCGGTCTATCATCTGTGCACTGCAACGCCCACATTCCCCGTCCCAATCCGACACCTCTTCGCGTGTTAGGATAGGCACAAACGAAAATCGTTCATGGGATGCGGCAAGCTCACGGAACTCCTCTAACCAGGCGCAGGACCCCATGGTCTTACAGCTATAGAACAGTGTGATGGGAGTCGTGTCTTCCCGCGATAGCGCCTCTCGGATCATGGAGCGTAATGGTGTGATGCCAATCCCCCCGGCAAAAAATGTCAGACGCTCGGAAGACGCCGGTAACGTAAACACGCCAAAGGGCCCCTGGAGACGCACAATGTCCCCAACTTGCAGTGCAGCCAGGCGCTGCGTAAAACCCCTGGCCATCGCAACTCCAAGGGTGAGTCGCCCATCCGCGCCCACGTCGGATGGCGCACAGGCAATGGAGTAGGCCGCTTTTGCAAACGGCGTTCCATCCGGGTTCGACAGATAGAGGTTCACCCATTGTCCGGGAAGGAACTCCGGAATCCGGTCCTCCGGATGCTCCGGTTCGAACTGCATCTCTAAAATCCCATCGGCAATCTCCTTACGGGTCATGAGCTTATAGGGGCGCTGTATAGCTTGTGGAGGGAGTTTCATATTGGCTGATGGCTGATGGCTGATGGCTGATGGTCTTGGATTGTCCGTCCATCTCCGTTAACCCTCAACTCGCAACTTGTTAATACTTCGTGACGTCACGAGCCAACGTCTATCGACGTAGACCTAGCTAAAATATTCACAGAGGATTTCGTCCCGTGCAAGGACTTCCATGTTCTTCTTATACTTTCGCCAGTACCGCGGATGGTGATCGATGACCACGTATCGCCCTTTCCAGAAACAGCGCCGGGGCGGCTCCTGATGATGCGTCAACTCATGACAGATCACGCGGATGATCGCATCCAGCTTACGCGGCTTCATAGTTTTAGGCGTATAGAGATCCACCGTGATGACCGTGTCACCGATTCGGGTATATCCGTACATAAGCGTCCGAAACTTTCCCTTCCCACGCAGCCGGCGGCGTAAGGGTTTCAACGAAAATCCACGCAGCCCCATGACCACACAGGTACGCTGAAACAGATGCTCTACCAGCGCTTCGTGTTTTGGGTCAACGATGTCTGCCATGGATCAGGATTCCTCGCCAATGTTCACGCGCATGCTGGTGGCAAGTTCCAATGCCGGTCCGAGGGCATCCTGCTCCGGATCGATGACGATCAGAACTCCGTTACTGTTCGCCTCGCCCATGCGCACCATGATGAACTTCCGTACCCCCATCGCGGCCTGATCCTTCTTGCGGATCAGCTGCAGCGTATAACTCTCGTATGGCAGACCCGTAACCGTCTTCCCCCGCTTTACGTTTAGGGGCTCATCCAAACAACCCACGATATCTTCCGGTCCGGTCCCATCTACGCACTGGAATTGAGACATGGTGAGCTTAAACCGCTCCCAGGTCGGAAAACTTTCCGGATCGTAGTTCACCGGATACATCGTGGCGATACGGGATGCTTCAATCTCCGGGCCGGGATCCTCGGATCCAACGTCCGGCGGCGTGCCCGGAACGATCCAGTAGCTGCGATCGAACTCCGATAGATAGACCCAATAACCTGCCGGTGGATCGAACGCAATGTGCTTGGAGTAAATCTCTTCCACATCCCAACGTGGTGGCTCAACCAAGAGCGCGTCCGTATTCGTTGGAGCCATACCAAACGTCGTGCTGCTATGCTCAAAGGCATCCTCAATGGCTTCGGCTGTTGGTTCGCCTGGAGCGTCGTTCTGCTTGCCGAATCCGAAACAGCCTGCGCCCAGCAGGACGAAGGTCAGAAGGATCAGAAGGAATCGATCGTTCATAAGGTAAAAAGACGAAAACGCAGAACCGAGCTCTGCGTTCCCGATCTTCTTACTTCATCAATGTAATGAGAAGTGGGATGAGGAGAATCGCAACGATGTTTAGTACCTTGATCATCGGGTTAATGGCCGGGCCCGCCGTATCCTTATACGGATCGCCGACGGTATCCCCCGTCACCGCTGCCTGGTGGGCAAAGGAACCCTTGCCACCATGGTTGCCGGATTCGATGTACTTCTTTGCATTGTCCCAAGCACCACCACCGGTGGTCATGCTAATGGCGACGAAGATTCCCGTGACGATGGATCCGATAAGAAGTCCACCGAGGGCTTCCGGACCAAGCCAGTACCCCACAATGATTGGGATGATGACAGGGAGCAGTGCCGGAACGATCATTTCTCGAATCGCTGCCTTGGTCACGATATCGACAGACGTTGCGTAGTCCGGTTTTGCCGTTCCATCCATGATGCCCGGAATTTCCTTGAACTGACGACGCACCTCCTTCACAACCGAACCCGCCGTCTTCCCAACCGCCTCCATGGCAAAACTGCCAAAGAGGTAAGGGATGAGACCTCCGATGAAGAGACCTGCGATGATGCGTGGATCTTCAAGGCTAAAGGTAAGCGTCTTACCTAGAATGGCAAATTCCTGCGTGTAACTCGCGAAGAGCACGAGCGCTGCCAATCCTGCCGATGCGATGGCATACCCCTTGGTCACCGCCTTTGTGGTATTCCCAACCGCATCGAGCGGATCCGTGACGTTGCGCACTTCCTCGGGAAGCTCTGCGGACTCTGCGATCCCGCCGGCGTTATCCGTGATCGGACCATAGGCGTCGATCGTCACGATGATTCCCGTGAGCGAAAGCATGGCCATGGCTGCCAGGGCAACGCCGTAGAGACCGGCGAACTGATACGCAAGCAGCATGCCTGCAGCGATGATGACGACAGGGATTGCTGTAGACTTCATGCCGATTGCAAGACCTGCGATCACGTTCGTTCCATGTCCGGTTTCAGATGCCTTGGCGATCTTCTTTACCGGAGCGTAACGCGTAGACGTGTAGAATTCCGTGACCCAAACCATCAATGCCGTGACAACCAACCCAACCAAGGATGCACGGACCACCATGCCAGACGTCAGCTCACCCGTTTCAGGGAAGAACTGACGCGCTGCGTAAAGAAAGCCGAGTGCTGCAAGCACACCAGCAACGGCTAGACCCTTGTACAGGGCACCCATGATGTTCTGCTTGTTTCCGAGCTTAATGAAGAACAATCCGATAATCGATGCAATGATGGAGATCCCTCCCAACACGAGCGGGAACATCACGACGACCTCGCTGCCAGGGTAGGCCAGGTGGCCAAGGATCATGGTAGCGATGGCGGTAATGGCATACGTCTCAAAAAGGTCTGCGGCCATTCCCGCACAGTCTCCCACGTTATCGCCCACGTTGTCTGCGATGAATGCAGGGTTCCGTGGATCATCTTCCGGGATCCCCGCTTCTACCTTACCCACGAGGTCTGCCCCCACATCAGCGGCTTTGGTGAAGATCCCTCCACCCAAACGTGCAAACACCGAGATGAGCGAACCTCCGAATCCTAGTCCGACGAGTGCTGCGATGTCATTGGTGAGCCAGTAGAATGCAGCAACACCTAACAGACCAAGCCCGACAACGAAGAGTCCCGTGACGGCTCCGCCTTTGACGGCCACATCCATCGCTTCCTTCATGCCCTTCTTCGCGGCTTCCGTCGTTCGCACGTTGGCGCGAACGCTCACGCTCATACCGATATACCCGGCAAGCGCGCTAAAGAATGCACCAACCGCGAACCCGATGGCCGTGTTCCGGTTTAATGCAATCCATAGAATGATAAAAATAGCTGCGCCAATAAACGCAACGGTCTTGTTCTGGCGCCCGAGGTAGGCCTTGGCGCCCTGCTGAATCGCTTTCGCGATATCTACCATTTTCCCTTCGCCTGATGGTTGCTTTAGAACCCAGTTGACGAGGTATGCGCCCCAGACCAGTGCCAAAATGGATGATCCAAGCGCGAATTGTAGTGCTTGTGACATAAGTAAAGTTTCGTGTTTAGCACTCGAAAAGGTAGCTAATTTAGCGAAATACGTCAATATTAGGTCGCTAGGTCGTCAAGTGTCAGGTCGTCAGGTCCATCATGCGCACTCTATCTTGCATCAATCCCTAACGATGTAACGACTTTAGCGTCCTAGCAACCTATTCGGGACGACGATAAACGAACTTCACCTTGTGTTGCTCGTTCTCGTAGTCCGCATCGCTGACGCGTTCGATCCCTTCCAATTTCTGCGCCGCACGGATGGATGCTTCGTTATCCAGATCTATTGTCAGTAGGATGTGATCCAACCCAAGCGCATCCATTAGGCGATCCTTGAATTTCTTTGCCAGGCCCTGACCTCGAAATTACGGATCCACCACCGTATGCGTGACGTTCTTCTCCTTCGGCGTGTCATATAGACGCCAACGATCCCGAGCTTCGTCTGATCCGGATCGAGGACGGTAAAGTAGTGCTGGTTGGAATAGAAATCGCCCTCTAGCGCATTCCACCCGTGCACTCCCGAGCTCCGTAAAGTACTCTTCATTAAATGGCGCCAGCGATCCGATCTCCTTCGGTTCCGTTTCTTTGCGTGGAGGAGTGGTAGGAAGCTCAAATGTCATACCGATCCACGTATACACCTATTCACCTATTCACCCGTTCACTTATTCCCCCTCTTCGCCTCCGCGTATTTGATCATGGTATCACACAGTGCTTCATTGATCGGTCGCATGTGAATCCCGATCTCCTCGAGCCGATGGCTCTGCATGATATTGTTTGATCGACGCTTCACGGCAAGGCCCTGCCTCACCAGGTCATCCTCCGTAATCCATTCACAAGTGTGATCAGGATCCACCAGCTCCTTATAAAGCGTCATGAGATCCTTATGACGCATCGTCCCCGGATTTACGACATGAAAGATCCCTTCGCCGCGCTTTTCGATCAACTGACGAACGACGTCGATGAGATCGTCCACCACCGTGACGGAATTTTCTACATCAATGATCTTTGGGTAGTTTGCCAGCTTGTCGATGAGATTTCGTGCACCCGGCCGGCTGTCGATGGGCATACGCAGCCGTGCGATCGCCACGTTCGGTAGTGTGGTCAGGACGAGATCCGCAGCGTACTTGGACCGAGAGTACGTGGCGGATGGATTCGCATGATCCTCCTCGCGCCAGCCCGCCTCCTCCGGGGAGGTTCCATAGAACACACAACCGGAACCCAGATGCGTCAGGTGGATCCCGTGCTTCTGACAAGCCTCCGCAAGAAGAAGCGGCAGCACCGTATTCCCTTTGTAGGTCTCGACCGGATGGGACTCGCACCAATCCACGTTTGGGACGCCTGTTGTCCCGGCGCAGTTCAGGACCGCTTCCGGATGATACTCCCTGAGGAGATCCTCTACATCGCGTACCGTGTCGATGATCTTATCGGTCAGCAAGACATCCTCCATCGCCTCCTGAAAACGATGACCGAGATATCCGGCTCCGATTATGAGTACCTTGGGCATAACGGCGTTACTATGGCACTCAAGATCCGAGATTGCAAAATCCCGTCCACCGAGTGGCGGACGGGATCTGTTCGTACAGGATCAGAGTTCGAGCCTCTGATCATCAAAGAGCGTACGGAACGTCGGAGAGACGTCATAGAGCTCACGGAAGGAGCTGCCCATCGCTTCGATCTGCAATTCGTCCGTTACGAGCTCATCGACCGTTCGAAGGACGATGAACTTCGTACAGATATTGCGTACCGTGCTGAGCCTGTGCGCCACGATGAGCGCTCCGACGTCATTTGTGAGGACTTCGGCAAGACCTTGTTGTACCCATTTCTCCGTCGTGGAGTCCAGGCTGCTCGTGGCTTCGTCGATAATCATGAACTTCGGATGCTTTGCCGCAGCCGCACCGACCATGAGCCGCTGCGCCTGACCGCCGCTTAGCTTGACCCCGTCACGGCCGACGATGGTGTCCAGACCGTTTGTGAGTCGTCCGCTAAAGTCGATCTTGAGCTTGCGCATGAGCGCCCATAATCCATCGTCGCTTGTTTCTCCGACGAGCGATCCATAATCCAGGTTGTAACGGATCGTGCCGTCAAAGATGCAGGCCTTCTGCGGGATGTACCCCACAAGCCGCATCCAGGAACGCAGATTCAGATCCCGGAGATCCACCCCGTTGATCCGAATCTGTCCGGATTGCGGATCCATAAACCGCAGTAGCAATCGCATGATCGTGCTCTTGCCGGCACCGGACGGACCGAGCAGGGCAACCTTCTCTCCCGGTTCAATCGTGAAGCTGACATCACGCAGGACACGCGTCTCATGCCTGGGCTGGTCGTCGGACTGCCCCGCATCAACGAACGCATGCGTCAACCCCACCATCTCGATGCGGATCCCGTGCCTCGCATCCACCACCGGTCCCTCTGCCCGTTCGTCGATATCGGGCGAGATGCTTACGGCTTCGATCATCGATCGTACAGCCGGCATGTTCCAGTTCAACTGATGCTCCAGGTGACCCAGCCGCCAGAGGTTGTCGACCAGATCCATGGTCCAGAAAAACACGGGGTACAGGAGCGCGACGCTCCAGTCCCCATTCCAGACCCGATGGATGCTATAGATCGTGACCAAAATCAGACCGAGGTAGAGCATGGCTCCGCGCAACGTGGCGTTGCCGATGAACCAAATCCAGAAGCGACGATCCTTGGTAATAATGTCGTCCCAGAACCCGCGCATGTGATCGAGTTCCTTTTGAACGGTTTCGTTAATGCGGACACGTTCCACCTTCTCCCAGCGCTCAATGCGATGCCGGTTCAGTTTACGGAAATCCTTTTCAATCGGGATACAGACCCTGTTCACCTGCGTGTTCAGATACACGGCCCAAACCAGATGCAGGCAAATCGCGATGGTCATGATACTGCCGGCGACCGGACTCAGGATCCAGAGGAACCCGAATGCGAACAGAAGCAGGAGGATGGAGGGCAACCCCTCCAGACTCACGGACATCACCAGTTCAAAAGCCTTCCAGCGACCTTTATCGATGTTGCTGATACTTAGCTCCGTACTCCGATCGATATGCTGTCCAAGAGACTTCTCGAAGAACAGCTCTGTAATGCGATCATCAAGCTTACCCATGACGAATCCCAGGATCCATTCGCGTGTCACGCGTTGCGCATACTGCAACGTCTCCTTCAGAACGATACAGAGTGCAAACAATCCGAATCCCAACATCAGCTGCTGCCAGGAATGCTGAAGGAGTCCGTCGAACATGAGGCTTACGAAATACGGAAGTGACATATGGATGGCAGCGAACAGGATCGTGAGTCCCAGCATCTTCTTAAGCGCCCGTCGCGTCTGTTGCGTCACCAACTCGCGCCAGACCCAAGCAATACTTGTTTGCGTATCCCGAAACTCCGCAAGATACTCCTTCCAATTCGAAGCCACCGGCCGTTTATCCAGGTCGTCCATGCGCTCTCCCATTTTGTGCGTTGTGAAGGGTCAAAAAGACCCTGCCCGGAGGCAAGGTCTTTTAAATCGTCATCAAAAACGGTTGATTACGTATTCAAAACAGCTTGCCTCTTGGTTCGTGCATCGATGACTCCGGCACGGAACTGGAGCCAATGCAAAGCACGCCCACGCATGGAAATGCGTGCCGGGTTCGTGCGATACATCTGAGGCGTTAGATTCATAAGATGAACTGATATTGATCCTATTGCGGATCCCGAACATCGTAACTCAAGTTGTTACCCATGTCAAGTAATGTTGGTACGGCATGGGGATGAAGGAGGAGGGGTGGTGGGAGCGAATACGCTTCATCCCTGACACGATCCTTGCGATCAGACACCACAACCGCCAAGATGGGAGCATGCTTCCCCTGTCTGTCGGGCTGGACGAGGCCGGACGCGGCTGCGTGATCGGTCCGCTTGTGATTGCGATTGTGGCTGCGGAGGAGAAGGACCGGAGATGGTTTAAGAAGCGGAACGTGCGTGATTCCAAACTCGTGCCCGCGAAGCAGCGAGAAGATCTAGCATGGAGCATTAAAGATCGCTGCTGGCACCAGATCCTCATCATTTCACCGAAAGCGATCGATGAGGCCCTGTATGATCCGAGCAGATCTCTGAACGAACTGGAGATCGAGAGGATGATAGCGCTCCTCCGACACTTTCAAGAGAAGCAACCCGTCAGAGAAGCACGGATCCTGATTGATGCCATGAGCACGAATGCCGAGTCGATACGGAAGCGCTTCCAAGCAGGCAGTCGACAGATAGACCACCATCGGATCCAAGCGAAACACAAAGCGGACCGTTTGGATCGCACCGTTGCTGCTGCCAGTCTGTTAGCGAAAGCGGAGCGGGAACGTCAGATTGAAACAATCAAACGCGAATGCGGTATAGATTTCGGCAGTGGTTACTGCCACGATCCGCGGACGACAGCCTTTCTGGGGCAATGCGCCCCCGATTGCACCCATGTTCGCTGGTCCTGGGCCACGGCACGACGAGTGTCGTAACCGAATCAGAGCGTAAATTGGTTTCGTTGATATCTGAACGGTTTGATGATTTACCCACGTTAACAATCCAAACACCAAATCGTCCCGTAACCAACGCCAATCACCAAAGGTCAACGACCCGACTACCCGCCTTGACATTTCAACCATATTCTGCCAGTCTTTCCCCGCACCTCAACAACCGTTCCCCCAAGGAGAATTCATGACGGAACCAGAGACAGCTCACCAAGACATTACACGCGCACCCCCGGAGCTCGCCTCCTTCCTTGCATCCGTGCTCAAACTCACGATTCAAGACCAAGAGGTCGTTCCCCAGGAAGCGTTTACGCGCTATGCCACCGCAAGCGTACTGGCAGCGTCCCTGGAGGATCACCGCGAGGACAAGGCGGACATTCTGGCCGACGTACTGAAGACCAAGGCGATGCGCCTCACCTTCCTGAACGTCGGCCGCGTGACGGTTGCCAATCTGCTGGCTGAAGGACTGGCGTCTGGAGAAACGGACGCCGTGACCATCCGCTGCGCGATTCCGATCGACCACTGGCCGCGCATTTTGAGCGGAACCGTATTCTGGAAGATCGTGACGCATCATGCCTGGTGGCTCAAGGTCAACTGGCCCAAAGGCGAAGAAGCCAACGATGCGTTCCACGCGTTCGTACGGATGATCGATCTACTCGACGAAGAGAAGCTCATCACCCCGGACGATAAACTGGAGCTACTCTCCATCGAGCATCTGGTCGCGCATCTGCCATCGGAGTACAAGGATCGACTACTCACGACGGCCATGCGTTACGGCGCACGAAACGGTGATGCGTTCAAACCGGAAAACGTCTTCGGCATCGTCACGAACGATGTGCTGGCGCGCTACCTGGACCCCGCATACCTCTACGAGCGAGTCGTGCACTTCGTTGCGAAGCGATACGGACTCGTAGCAGCGGACGAGCCCGCACCCACGGCACCGGATCCGGAGACCGTGGAACGCGAAAAACGGGAAAGTCTGCCTCCGGATCGGGAAGTCGCAGCGATCAAGACCCAGCAAGATCTGGATGCCGCAGCGGCCAAGTACCCGCCGATGATGACTCCCGACGGTGACGCCGCAACATCCTCCGAAACAGACGAGCCTGAGGTCACGGTCGTAGCACCGGAAACAAACGGCAAGACCGGCTGGACCATGGAGCCGCCGGCTGCAGCACCCAAGGATCCTATCCAGGCAGGCGCAGACCCGGCTCAGATCGCCGACGAGGAACGCGGCGGAACACTTCGGCCCAGTGCCAACATGGGTACAGCCATGCAGTCCGGTTCGGATTCTGAGAGCTGAGCGTGTCCTTTCTACCTCAGATGCGATTGTGCGTAAGCACGGTCGCATCTTTTTATAAACGGTAATCCCTTTATAAAAAACGCCTGCCGGGATCCGCTGGGGTCCAGGCAGGCGTGAGCGATTGGCACGCTACGTGGTGAGGAGGCTCCAAGGAAGGGGCAAGTCGGCCTGGAGCACCTCATACCCGGGCACACGGTACGTTCCCGGAGGAAGCTCTTTGCGCTCGAAGGTCAGATACTCCTCGTTATGAGGGAGGTCGTAGAAATCAGCGCCGTTCGTGCTCATGAACCGATCAAACATCTCGAGGACTCCGGAACGATGGAACAGATCCAGCATCAACGGCACAGCCGTTGGCGCCGAGAAGATCCCCGCGGAACCTTTCTGCTGCTTCTGTTCAGTGCGATGCGGTGCGCTGTCCGAACCGAAGAAAAACTTCGGATGACCAGCAAAGGCCGCTTCCAGCAACTTCTGACGATCCGCTTCCGTTTTAACCACGGGTTTGCAGAAACTGTGCGGGTCCAACGTGCTGCCAAGCAGATCGTCCAAGGTGAGCAGTAGGTGATGTGCCGTAATGGTCGCACCAACGGTCACAGGCATATCCAGTACGAACGCAACACCCTCTGCGGTGGAAACGTGCTCGATGACAATCTTGAGCCGGGGAAACGCCCGCACCAGCTCGTAAACGATCGGCAAAAAGCGCTGCTCGCGCTGCAGTACCGGCGCATCCGGATCTTCGGCATGAATACAGAGTACGAACCCGTGCTCCTGCATGAAGTCGAACAGCTCGTGTTTCCGCGCGATTTCCGAGATGGAGATCCCATGATCGGAGTTCGTCGTAGCTCCACGCGGGTACAGTTTCACAGCCGTCACCCTGTGATTCGTCGAGCTGAGCATCTTTGCGGTCGTCTCCGGAGTCAGCATGACAGATGTCAGCGTCTCGAACCGGGTCCGATCGATCCGAGGTTCGACTCGAGAGGCCTTCATGTGATCATGTACAACTTCGAAAATATGGAACGCGTAATCCGATGCATCGTGCGCATCCCGAATGGGCGGGATCAGGTTCGGCATGGCCAGCACGTAATGAAACCAATGAGCTGCCCATGGCGCAGTGTGGATCAGCACCTCCTCCTGACGAAGGTGCATGTGAAAATCATTCGGCTTCAGGATCTGGATTCTGTCCGTCATCTTCCTCTGTTCCTTGTAACGAGCAGTCCGAATATACGGAACATTGGTTAAAAGTCAACCCCTTTGGAGGGATGAAGGAGGGTGGAAGATGGATGGTGGAGCTCTTTTCCCCGACCCTCATCCCTCATCCTTCTTCCTTCACTCCTGTTCCTTCCTCCCTCACAAAAAGGAGCAGGCTCATCACCCCACTCCTTTTTCTTTTTTTTACTCCTTACTAGACTACAGGAGTCTCCACAGGCTTCTCCTCAACCGACTTCTTGATGACGCGTGGTAGCACGATTGGGGTGATGAACGTGGTTAGAATGATCATCACAACGATGATGGCGAATGCCTCGTCATTAATCACACCGCTTTGGCGACCAATGGCTGCAAAGATCAAACCAACTTCCCCGCGAGGAACCATGCCCAATCCGACCACCTTCCAGTCCGCACCCTTACCTGCGAAGAACCCGGAAACGATCTTACCGAGCACCGCAGCAACGGTAAGCGCTAATGCTGCAAGCAGTACCTTCATGTCTGCAAGGACACTGAGATTCACGGCCATCCCCGTTACAACAAAGAACACGGGGATAAACCAATGACCGAAATCTTCGATGAGATCCTCGATATGTCGGTGTCGATGCTCCTTCAGCGTCTCCTGAACTTCCGAGGAAACACGAGCATCCTGACAGCCTTCTACGATCTTCTCGATCTCATTGGTCAGCTTCGGATGTACGAACCGGCTGAAGTAGACGGAGTCCAGCAGCAAACCGGCAGCGAATGCACCGACGATCGGTGCGAGTCCGAACTGCGAACCAAGATAGGCGTAACCGAACGCAAATGCCAGCGCCAAGGCCATCTTCATGCTAACACCGCTACTGATCCGCGATAGAAATCGACCAATGTGTGGAGCCAATAGTCGTCCAACGAATATGGAGACGACAAGGAATGCCACGGCTTTAAAGGAAATCCACGCAATCTCCCCGGGACCCACATGTCCGCTTTGAACAATACCGTTGACGACGGCAAGGATGATAAGACCCATGATGTCATCAAACACGGCCGCACCCAGTACGATCTTTGCGGACTTCGTCTGTGAAATCTTTAAATCCTTGAACACGCGTGCCGTAATCCCAACGGATGTTGCCGTCAACGTTGCACCCAGGAACAGCGCGAAGTTAGATGTCCCCTCCGGGAACAACCAGGGCGCCAAGACGTACGTTCCAAGAACGAACGGCACAATCACGCCAACGATGGCAACGATGAAGGCCTTCATCCCAACACGCTTCATCTCATGAAGGTTGGATTCCAACCCGGCCTGGAACAGAAGCACGATCACTGCGAGCTCACTGATAAAGAGCACGAGTTCGTTCTCTTTAAATCCATCAAAGAAGTGCCATCCAAACAGCACGGGGATCCCCAATGCGATACCGAGTAACAGTTCTCCAAGCACGGAAACCTGCTTGAAGCGTTCTGCGATCGAGCCGGCCACCTTGGCCAGCACCACGATCACACCGAGGAAGGCAAGGACGAGCGCGAAGTGTGAGCCATGACCTCCCTCCTCACCACTGCCATGGGAAGCCAGCGCCAACGATGGAACAAAAAGACTGAGAGCGATCACCGTGAGTGTAGCCTTCACCGTACGCCTCCAGTTTCGTGTAAAGATAGATTTCATAATTCGCTTATTATTAAAGCGTTTTGTTATTCGCGCGCGGAATTATGCCAGAGTTTTACAAAAGTGTGAAGGGATACGAAAAAAACACCGAGCTCCCCCGATAAGGCTGGGGGAGCTCGAAGTGGTGGGCTGGGAACTAGAGCTGGCGGCGATTTCGGACGAAGACGAAGAACGCCTTCTCGCTCACAGTGCAATGTCCGGAATGGACATCGTTCTCGAACGAACCGACCGTGTCGAACTCCATTTTGCGCGTCTCTCGTGTCAGCGTATCACCATGATATCTGCAATCGCTCGCAAAGCGGAGCTCGCGATCGCATTCCCAGGTGTTCCTGGTATCCAGATTGCCCCGCTCAAGGACCGCCTGCGCGGTTCCGGGAGGACAAAGCATCAGCCCAAGCTCCCGGGCACGATCGTAGACGATGCTGAGCATCGGCTCGCTGCCGTAATCCCCGTCGCCGATGCTGGCGCCGAGCTGGTCCACACGAACCAGCGCGAGCTCGAGCTCTTCGCCGTCGACTTCGATGACCTGCCAGGGGGTTTTCCTGACCATCTGGAATTTGTAGTCCCCACTCAGGAGACCCAACACGCTATCCTTTGTCGAGGCGCCGTAGGCGCGACCGATGATGTTCAAGAGTGCTTCCAACTGGCCCAGGGTCAAGCTTCCGTGTTTCATGATTGAACCTTTCGTAACTGGTTGTTCCGAAACTTCCTGCTGGCCGCAGTTTGAACATTTTGTCAAGTCTACTAAACATTGATCAAAACCCTTCAAATCTCAAT
>WJLE01000219.1 GCA_014728655.1 Candidatus Uhrbacteria bacterium | reverse complement strand
CTCAAAGCGGAGGATCCGGAGCTCACCTGGAACGATGTTGCAATTCTGGTCCGTTCCAACGAGAGCGCACATCCGTTTGTGCGTGCGCTGGAGTCCCTGGGGATCCCATTCCGTTTTTATGCATTGCGAGGGCTCTACACCAAGCCCGTGATCCTCGATATCATCAATCTGCTCAAAGTGGTTCAGGACCGGCAGGATTCCACGGCCATGTGGCGCGTACTTCATTTACCACAATACGATGTGGCCATCGAAGATACGGCACAGCTCATCTTCTACGCAAACAAGCAAAAGGGAATCGGTCTCTGGCAGGCTGCGAAGGACGTGATGGCCGTTCCGGGGGTATCCGAAGCCGGGAAAAAGAAGATTCACGAGATCGTCTCGCAGATCGAGTCACTCGGGGAATCGTCAAAGCGTGAACCACCACTCAAGCTGCTCCAGCTCGCGATCGAGAAGACGGGGATTCTGAGTCACGTATTAAGTCAGACAGAGCAGGAGAAGATCGAACAGATCGAATGGTTGAACGGGCTGGCGAACCGGATCAAGCGGTACGAGTCGAATACGGCTGGTGCCAACCTTAAGGGATTCTTAGACGAGCTGCAGCTAGAGATCGATAGCGGGGAGGAGGGTGCGCTCAAGGTGAACCCGGACGAGGGTCCGGAGCTAGTAAAGATCCTGACGGTGCATGCGTCCAAAGGCTTGGAGTTTAAACATGTCTTTTTGGTCTCCATGGTAGATCAGCGTTTCCCAACGCGGAGGCGTTCGGATGCGATCCCATTACCGGATGGACTTGTTAAAGAACGGTTGAACGAAGGGGATGCGCATGTAGAGGAAGAACGACGGCTGTTTTACGTTGCGGTTACGCGCGCCAAAGACACGATCACGTTTACCGGAGCGGATGACTACGGCGGGACGCGTGCCAAGAAACCGTCTCCATTCCTAACGGAGGCGGGGATAGATCTGACGGATCAACACCGAAATCCGTCTTCGGATCTGCTGAACCTGAAATCCGCACCTAGCGCGGAGCGGAAAGCGGTAGACATTCGCGAGATCTTCCCGCTCAAGCGGCGGTTCTCGTATACGCAGCTCGCGGCATTCCGTTCCTGCCCCATGCAGTATAAGTTTGCCCACCTGTACCGGATTCCGATCCTAGGGTCTTTTCAGAAAAGCTTTGGACAGTCTGTGCACCTTGCGCTCCATGACGTGCTCAAGCTGCACCAGGATCGTGGTCAGATGCAGCAGGGGGATCTCTTCGGGAATGCGGGTGTGCGGGAAAGCGGGAGTGCGGACGGCTTCCGAGTAACGAAGGAGGAGGCGGAGAAAATCTACAAGGAACGATGGATTGATGAGTGGTATCCAAGCCGAGAGAAGCATGACGAGTTCTTTCAGGAGGGCTTAAAAGCGGTCCGTGCGTTTATCGAAGAGTGCTCGTCCAACCCTCCGAAGGTCAAAGCTTTGGAATCTCCCTTTGACTGGCGGATCGGCCAGCATTCCCTCAAGGGCGCGATTGATCGCATTGATCAAAATGAGGACGGGTCAATCACGATCTATGACTATAAGACCGGTCAGCCCAAGGAGTCGGATCAGCTCAGCTCGGAAGACAAAGAACAGTTGCGTATCTATCAGCTTGCCATGGAAGAGAAAGGGGAGCGGGTTGCCCGCCTGGCCCTCGTCTACGTTCGGGGGATGGTGGTTTCAGACGTGGATCTTCTCGAGGGTGAGAAGAAGATTGATTTTAAGGAAAAGCTATTGGATCGGATGAATGCCGTCCTTACTTCGGACTATCCCGCGAACCCATCGCCCTTCGTCTGCAAATATTGCGACTTCAGGGATATCTGTGAGTTTAGGAAATTATAATAACGATTGCGACATAACTATTAGTTATTGTGAAAATGGATATTGCGATATCAATATTGTTGCACTGGAGCGACGTCATACATCGTGTTGAGTGGTATCTTTTCAAGCGTCGTTCATATTTATTTCGGAATACTGATCCTGTAATATTCATATCGTAATCACCATGGCTTTCTCCTCCATCAAACGCATCCTCCCTACATCCATTCAAAAAGCAGGAATCGACCACCAGGTCTCTGCCACGTTTATCGTGGATCAGGCACGTGATGCGATCATTCGGTTGTGGGGAGAAGAGCGTGCAAGTTTCGTGAACCCGTTGTCGTACCAGAATGGGGTGCTCAAGGTGGATTCGTACTCTGCATCTGCAGCTCATGCGCTAAAAACGATCGAGGTTCAGTGGATGAACGAAGTGAATCGTGCATTGAACGAGCGTAAACTCACGCGGATCCAAATTCGACAGACGAGTCGGCCGCAGATCTGATATACTGCTCGCAACATGGGCATCAAAGGCTATCTGTCACTCATCGGGCTGGGAACATTCCTAGCTTGGTTTGCATGGGTGATTATCCTATTCAATGTCAGTCCAAAAGAGACTGGAGTCGCCGGTCTTGTGATGTTTTATACAACCCTTGCCGTGGCACTGATCGGCACGCTGACGGTTTTTATGACGACGTTCCGCGTCTATCTATTAAAACGGAAGGTGTTAGGACGAGAGATCCGTAAGGCATTCCGGCACGCCGTTCTCTTTAGCGTGATCAGTATCGTTTCGCTCATTCTTTCTTCCGCAGGATCCTTTAAGGTCTGGCATGTCGTGATCCTCGTTGCGGTGGTGAGTGCGATGGAGTATCTCTTCCTTCAGTTCCACCGAGGGAGGGGGTGAGAACAGGTGTATAGGTTGATAAGTGCATACGTGAATAAGCGACACCGGCAACGTTCGATGACCTATACACCTATACATTTATCAACCTGTATACCTATCTGATTCATCATGGGGTTTTTCGCGAGCCTTTAATGAACCAAAAAGGGTTCTTTTTTGAACCCTTGCCAGCTCTATGACGGGCTGAGTAAGATACGCATCAAGTTATGTTGGGATCCATCATGGGATACCTGTCCAAAGATCTTGGGATCGATTTGGGCACGGCGAACACCCTTATTCATGCAAAGGGTCAGGGTGTTGTGGTGAATGAACCGTCTGTGGTGGCGATCAACAATCGAAACGGGCAGATCTTGGCGGTGGGGCATGAGGCAAAAGCCATGCTCGGCAAAACGCCTCCGAACGTTACCGTCAGTCGTCCACTGCAGCGTGGGATTATTGCCGACTTCGAGGTAACAGAAAAGATGCTCCGATATTTTTTTGAAAAGTTGCATCGGGAAACGACGGCATTTATCCCCCGACCACGCATCGTCATCGGAGTTCCATTGGACGTGACGGAAGTGGAGCGGAAGGCGGTGGGAGATGCGGCGCTTTCCGCAGGGGCTCGGGAGGTACATCTGGTCGAAGAACCTATGGCATCCGCCATCGGAGCGGGGATGGCAATTAGTGATCCGGTCGGAAACATGATCATCGACATCGGCGGGGGGACGACGGAGATTGCCGTGATCTCCTTAAACGGTGTCGTGACGGCAAAAAGCATCACCATCGCCGGAGATGAAATGAATCGGAACATCATTCAGTACGCGCGGGAGGTGTTTAACCTACTGTTGGGGGAGCGCGTTGCAGAGGAGATTAAGATCGAGGTCGGGAGCGCTTCGGATCTGGAAGAGCGGATCGAAACCTCCATGCGTGGACGCGACCTGTTGTCCGGTTTGCCGCGGGAGATTACGGTGAACGATGAACAGATCCGTGAGTCCATGGCCCGGTCTGTCCGTGCCATCGTGGAGCATGTGAAATCCATCCTTGAAATTACACCACCGGAGCTGGTTGCCGATATCTATCGCCGTGGAATTATTCTGACTGGCGGAAGTGCCATGTTACGGGGGGTCGATCGGGCGATCTCGCAGGGCACCGGACTGCCCGTGCGGCTGACGGATGATCCCATGATGTCCGTGGTCCGTGGCACCGGAGTGCTGCTGGAAGATCCGAAGTTGTTACATAACGTGGAATTGCCGTTACAGGAGGTGATGCGCTAATGCATCTCCGGGGAGGAATATGACGTTTTCCAAAACGTGGATCTACACCCTGGTCATCGTGTTGGTCTTGGTTGTGTTTGCAATGGCCGGATTGATCCGTCCGGTGCGTGAGTCGTTACGATCTTTGTTCGTTCCGGTGGTTCGGATGACGTCCAGTGTGGGATCGGGCATCGGACGATGGTTGCAGGTGGACGAAGAAGCGCGTGTGGCGAACGAGCGTGCGGAAGAGCTGGAGGCGCGCTTGGCCGCGCATACGATTGACTACGCCCGTCTGAATGCCTTGGAAGAAGAAAACCGCTCCTTGCGTGCCGTAGCAAACTTCCTGACGGAATCCGGCTACCAGTCCATCGGCGCTCGAGTCATCAGTAGATCGATCACGCATCAGACCGCAGTGGTCACCATAGACCGCGGATCAACAGATGGGGTGGAAATCGGACATGCCGTGAT
>WJLE01000218.1 GCA_014728655.1 Candidatus Uhrbacteria bacterium | reverse complement strand
CGTAGGTTCGAATCCTACAGCGTCCACCATAAAAACACTCCGGATTCGTTCGGAGTGTTTTTTTGTTCTCCTGTACGAAAACACCCCCCAGATCAGCATGGCGTCTAAGGGGTGCAGGCATGGGAAGGTAGGTGGTGTCAGCGCAGATCTGTGCTGCTCAGGATCTTGTTTTGACGTTCTTCGCCAAGCTCCTGAACCTGCGCGTTCAATGCGTTACCGATGGCTTGGCCACCGAGCATGGCAAGCAGTAGGGCGACGCATGATGCGATCAGTAGATGTTTCACTCGGATTCCTCCGGATTATTTCGCAAGTAAACTCTTACGAAAACAGCAGAGAATATCAGAAAATCGGAGTTTTGTCAAGGGCGCCGGACAAATAGGCATTCGCTCACTGTTCGCGCGTGAGGTACGCTTTTTCCATATGCACGTGGTGCTTGTACATGGTCTGAAAGGATGGCCTGAAAACGCCTGGTTTCCTTGGCTTCGACGTACGTTGGAGGAGAAGGGGTATACAACGGAGGCGTTGAAGCTGCCGAATCCCCTGTTTCCCAAGCGCAATGACTGGGTAGAGAAGGTTCGTTTGGCGATCAGTGGACCGGAGACGATTTTGGTAGGTCATTCGCTGGGATGTGCAGCGATCCTGTTGGCGCTTGAAGAATACGAAGGTCCGCAGATCGAACAGATCGTCTGTGTGAGTGGAATGGGACGGCCATACCTTAAGGGTCCAGTCGTTCAGAAGGTGAAAGAATGGACCGGCTGGTTTACACATGAGCTGGATTTTTCCACCATCAAACCGAAGGCGAAGCATTGGCGTGTCATCCACTCCACAACAGATTATGTTGTCCCGTTTCGGGAAGGGGAGTGGCTGGCAGCGCAACTGGGCGTTCCAATCATCGAAACACGGGCGAATGGACATCTCATCCATGAGGAAGGGTGTATGGAGCTTCCAGAAGTCCTCCATGCGATCCAACGTCGAAACGATCCCCAGTCTTGATGTGCGATGATGATACAATAGACGTCATATGGGTCTGAAAGTGATTGCACTGGGAACGGGCGTCTGTTCGAACTGCTACATGTCATGTGAATATGACCGGCGACCGCTGGGTTTTTTGCTCGACATCGACGGCACGTTGCTGCTCTTGGATTGTGCGGAAGGGACACGTCATCAACTACAGAAGGTTGGGTATGACTACGGGTATGTGCAACATGTGGCGATCTCCCATGCGCACCCGGATCATGCGGCGCTACCACAGTTCCTGCAGGCTAAGTCCTGTCGGAGGATCTTCAACGACGATCATAACGAGTTTGGTGTATGTACCGTTTATATGCCCGAGAAGCTCGTGGAAGGGTTTGATGCGGTTTGGCGTTGGCACGTGCCCGAGAATGAAGGTAAGTACTGGGCGGAGTTCACGCCACGTTTTGTCCCCATGAGTGAGGCAAGTGCGGTTGGGATTGCCCCGGGTGTCGAACTCAAATCCTATCCGGTTTACCATGCCTTCGGTCGGCATCCCAGCGTAGCCTACCGGGTAGAAACGCCCTATGGCGTTGTGGCCTACTCCGGGGATACTGCCAAATGTCCCGGCTTAATAGAGGCTGCCCGGGATGCGGATCTGTTTATCTGCGAACAGTCGTTTAGGATCGGGTTCCAGGATAAGGCGAAATACGGACACCTGACACCGTTTGAAGTTGGCGAAGTCTGTCAGGAAGCGAACGCGCAACACGTACGTCTCGTTCACTATATCGGACTGGACGCGGAATCGGACGTGATCGCAGAAATTCGTCGGGGAGGGTATAATGGAGATGTTAAGCGAGCCGTGGATTTTGATGTCTGGACGCTTGATCAGTGATATGCCCCGATTGTTATTTGTGCTCCTCGTGTTCGGATGTTTCTTAACCCTTGCGCCGGTTCAGGCTCAGGAGATGGTTGAGGATGATTTTTTTAACGTCCTTTCGGACAATCTGAACGGTCAGCAGATGGAAGTGACGAATGCACCGGCTGCAATCCGGGTTGCCACGGAACCGGAACTCGGTGCTTCGCAAATTGCAAAGCCCTCACCGACTCAGGCGAATCAAGCTTCCCAGCCCTATGTGGCCGGCCGGGATGAGATGAGTGGTATTCTTGCCGCGGGTGCTGTGATCCTGGCCACGGTGATTATCGTACTCCTGTTTGCACTGGCTACGACCTGGGGGCACTCCAAGAAGGAATCCTAGAGCCTTAAGTTTCAACATTTATGAATCCAATTCTACGAATTATCCTCGGTTTGGGGATCGCCGTCATTGGCGCATATTTCGTGATCAAGACCCGAAACATCCACGGGTTCATCGGCCCGATGGACTGGGCGGAACGCAAGCTGGGCGGGGGCAGCAGCTATTTTTTGTATAAGATGATCGGGATCGCCGTGGCGCTCATCGGTTTTATCGTTGCCGCGAACTTGTGGAATGAGTTTCTGAACGCAACGCTTGGCTCCATCATCCCCCGCGGTTAAGTGCTATGAGATTGCGAACGGGATCCGAGCTCATTAATCCCTTCCGCGTCCTGGAACGCGTGGGGATACGTGAGCGTATGCGCGTTGTGGACATGGGCTGCGGTGCCTTGGGTCATTTTGTGTTCCCCGCTGCGCAACTGGTCGGTCCTCGCGGGAAGGTGTACGGCGTGGATATCCTGAAAGAAGTTTTGGATATTCTGGCGCGGCGCATGAAGGAGGATCAGTATAACAACGTCGAAGCGGTCTGGGCGGATATGGATGTTTACCGCGCAACACGCGTGCCGGAAGGGGAGATGGATTTGACGATTTTGGCGAATAACATCTTCTTATCGGAACATCGCCCGCACTTGGTCAAAGAATTGGCACGAATAACCAAGAAGGGTGGGAGGGTGCTGGTGATCGACTGGGTCCCGACGGCAACGGTTTTGGGGCCTCCGGCGGATCGGCGACTTCCGCAGTCCAATGTGAAACAGCTATTCAAGGTTCCGGAGTTTACGTTTGAAGAGGAATTCGAAGCGGGAAAGGCTCACTACGCGCTGGTCTTTACACGCACGGATGCAGATGTGATCCCCCCTAAAGATTAGTTGACAACATCGTGCGATTCACGTAGTGATGGGGGCAATATGCAAGAACTTCTGACGTTTGGTTATTGGTTCAGCGTCCGTGCGATTCCGTTTACACCGGTGATGGAGCGTGTGTTACTCGTCTTCTTTGGCGTATTCGTGGTTGCCGGGATCGCTTCCTACCTCTTCCTCATGAAACGCGGGCTGACGAAGATTACGAAGCGTGCATTGTCGAAGTTCGCCGGATTGCTTACTTGGACGGGTCTGGTTGGGTTGCTACTTTGGTTCTTCACCTACCAGAACGTTCCGGTATTCAGTATGCGAATCTTTTACATCGGCTGGCTGGTGTGGGTTGGATTGGGGTTCTATAGCATCTACCGATACCTCTGGGTGACCGTGCCGGCGCAGCAGAAGTTGCAAGAGGAGCGATCGGAGCGTGAGAAATGGCTTCCCAAGAAAAAGAAGTAGGCGACCACCGGAGGTCGCTGGGAACGCGCGGCGAGCAGTACGCCGCGGATTTTTTTGTTGAAAGAGGGTATCAGATCCTGGATCGGAATTGGCGATGTCGGGAGGGGGAGATCGATCTTGTCATCCGACGCGGAGAGGAGCTACGATTTGTCGAAGTGAAGACGCGAGCTTCGGAACGGGCAGGGTTTCCGGAAGAAAGCGTGACGCAGGAGAAACTGGAGCATCTGGAGGCCGTCATGGCATCCTATCTCGCATCTACGTCGCAGGAGGTGGAGGTGCACCTGGACGTCTTGGCCATTCTCATTGCCCCGAACGGGGCGTTTACCGTTGATTATCTGGAGGATGTTGACGCAGCGGTTTGACGCATCATGCGGATCGTTGTACGTTGTTTCCAGAGGTGGTCGCAGTTGTTCCATCAACTCCCGCTTCTGTCCAGAGCGAACAGATTTCCTCGCTTGTCGGTCACACCGTTCCTGACCCGTTCAGATTCCGGGCTTCGTACACCCCTGAACGTCGTACTTCTCTCTTTCGTCCTTTCCTCTCTCCGTCCCTTTCTCTCTCGATCCAGCACTTGCTGGATCTTTTTTTGACTGGTTTTGACTGGGTTGCGCGATTTATTAATGTGTGATTTGATCAAATTGGGAGGAGACCTACGACCTGCGTCCTGAAGTCCCCCTCAAGGACCTGAAACGTAGCCAACCCATCTTGACCCCCGAGCCACATCCAGAGAGGTAACTTGTGGCAAGGGGGTCTTTTTATCGCTAAGATATTCGCAGATGAAACACTTGAATGTCGCTCCATGGATTTCGGTTGTACTGATGCTCTCCGCCGGCCTCATCCTGTTTCAGATGCTTATTCTGGCAATCGATCTTGGCTCTAAACCGGAGGGGGCGCGTTGGGTGGGCGCACATTTGGTGAATACGAACGATGTGGCTGTGTATCAGGCCCACCTCCGGCAGTCCGCGGAGGCATCCCTTATCTACTCTCCCTACGTGCTTGAGCCCAACACATCGCGGATCGATCCGTTCTGGTTCATGGGGTCCGTGTTGGTCCGGACGGGGCTGAGCCCCGCTTGGGCGAACCTGGTACTGCGGTTTTTCATGACGGTTATACTGGCTGTTTCAATCGTTTTAACCGCCCGTTGGCTCAGACCGCAGCGTATCGCATCCACGACACTGTTCTTAACCAGTGGACTGACTACGGGATGGGTTGTTTGGGTTTGGTACGGATTTCGACAGGTGCCACTGACTCCGCAGACCAGTCCTTTGGATGCCTTGGAGGCCTCGGTTCCGTTTTCGTTACTCGGCGGAGCGCATATGGTGCTTTCTTTCGCGTTGCTGCTACTTGCGATGCGTTGGGTTTGGCAAGCGATCCGCGCTCCGAACTTCGGGCGGATCTTTGCAGCCGCATGCACCATGTTGGCGCTCTCCTCTTTTCACCCCTACTTCATTCCATTACTCGCGGTGATGATTTTGATTTCGATACTTCAGTCGATATCCCTGCAAACCGTGAAACGTTTATTAGGAGTGGGAGCTGCGCTGACTGCCGCACTGCTCCCTGCAACGCTTTACTATGGATCGTTATGGCTGCGACCGAGCGTCTTCGGGCAGCATCCCATCGTCGTACAGGTATTAACGTTACCCGATTTGCCGATTTGGATCGTCACATTCCTGCCGATCCTCGGTGCCTTGATCTGGATGCGTTTAAAACGCATTCCATTGGATTCGGAATTTGCGCCTTGGGCGATCGCATGGTTGTTAAGCGTCCTGGTGTGTGCACTTGCCCTGCCATGGAGATTCAAATTACTTCAGGGACTCTCCATTCCACTCGTCGTACTGACGTTACCGGTATGGGATCGTATCTGGGACGAATTACGTCAGCAGGGACAGCGCATCCTCATTCCATATGCAGTACTCTTTCTGCTATTTCCATTCGCTGTGTTTGTGGTGCAGGAGTTGCGTGTCTCTACGGATTCGATACTTCAGCAGCGATTGTTTCTTCCACAGCGTGTCTTCGTAGCCTGGTCATGGATTGATCAGCAGCCACGTAAGGGATTCGTACTGAGCACGAATCCCGTGATTAACCTTTGGACACCGGCAGCAACCCGCCATCCGGTATGGATTGGGCATCCGCATGAGACGCCGGACTTTGCATATCGGTGGGAGGGCTGGTCCAGCTGGATGCAGCAGGAGGATGCGTCGGCGTATCTGGAGTTTCTGGACACGCACCAGATCACCCTGTTGCTTTTGGATACGGAGGCGGAGCAGCAGCGTGCGAAATCGTACCTCTCTGCGGATTGGGATCTGGTCTTCGAAGACAAAGGGGTTCAGGTCTGGAAGAGGTCATCCGATCCCCCTAGTGGATGAACATCGCATCCCCGAAGCTATAGAAGCGATACCCCTCCCGTTTCGCATCCTCGTAGGCGCGCAGGGTGATCTTTCGGCCGTCATCCGCATCCGGCTTTGTTTCTCCAACGAAGGCAGAGACAAGTATGAGCAGTGTTGATTTCGGCAGATGGAAGTTTGTAATCAGCGCATCAATGATGTTGAATTTGTAGCCTGGAGTGATGAAGATGTTGG
>WJLE01000217.1 GCA_014728655.1 Candidatus Uhrbacteria bacterium | reverse complement strand
GTGGACGCCGCTTTGGATCGCCTTTGTCAGCCAGGGGTTAAACGTCCTATTGGCGTTGCTTTTCTTAAAATCATTTGGATTGATTGGTCTGGTGTTCGCGTTCTCGATCGCCTCCTGGGTCTGGCTCGTTCTCCTCTGGTGGCGGTTACGGATCTTCCACGGTTCGTTGGGGACCAAGGAGGTCTGGACGTCCTTTTGGAAAACGATTCTTGCCTGTTTCATCCTGACGGGCGTTGCGCTGCCCACGAAATTTTTAATCGGTACGTTGTATCCTCTACGAACATTCTGGCAGGTGGCGTTGCAGTTTTCCGCTACGGCAATCATTGGATTACTCGCGTTCTGGATTGTTGCATGGCTGTTGAAGTCCAAGGAGTTGGAGGAATTCCGATGTGCCTTCGTTCGTAAGTTCTGGAAGCGGGGAAAGGTGCTAGAAGGTGCGGAGGCGGCACAGGGGTCTTAGATTATTCCCGATCCGCCGAAGGCGGAGAGGGATCTTGTCCGTTGCTTAGCGTCCTTTGGTCACACGGGATCCCTCGTTGTCGCGTAAAACGCGACTTCCTCGGGAATGCTATACTCGTTTTTAATAACAGGTCCGCAATATGTCATTTAAGCTATTATCCGCAGTGCTTTTGTCTTTCATGCTTCTTGGTGCCGGGTGTGCAACATCTGCACCGTCATCATCAAATCCTTCTTTAGATCAGACCACAGATGTTATGGAGACGGGGAGTGTCCGCTATGTGCTTTCGAGCGATCAGGCCTTCGTTGCAACACTACATCTGATTGAGGATGCAGAGGTGACCGTGGAGCGCGCAGGACAGACGTTTGAGGGTGTACAGGATCTGCAAGTCGCATACGGGGATCGCATCATCGTCGACAAAGGGGAAGCGGTCCTTGCGTATCATGAACCGGGAATCACCTATCTATTCGAGGGCACGGAGGTACTCGTGACCTTTCCGATCTTAGGGGATACGGAACCGGGTCAACATCAGGATTTCCTTTGGTTACGTATTCAGATGTTTGCCGGGCGATCGTGGACGCGCATCGAAAAATTGTTAGATCTGACGGATACGCATGAGGTCGGTGCGGGGAACGTGATCGCTACCGTTCGTGGAACGGCGTATGACTTCCGATTTGAGGATGGGCACTACAAGCTTGTGGTAGGAGGGCGAACCGTAAACATCGTCCATCGTGATGATTTTGCGAAGCGTGTGGTTGTAACAGGTGGGAATACGTTTGAAGCGACGGAAGAGCAGATCGGTGAATTTCTAGAACTGGATCATGCGGAGTTGCAAGCAGCCTTTGTGAAGCCTTCTAGTCCGGAAGATCTATCTTCCGATGTGGGTGCTGCGATGCTGCAGATGATTCCGGATGAATGGATCGATCTGCCGGAAGAGCCCGTTTTTCTACCAGTTGAACCACAGATCTCCGAGGAGGCGATTGGCGAACTGCAGCCGGCGGTACGCGCACAGATTGTTGAGCATTTAGAGCTGGAGGAGACGGTTGCTGAGGAATTTTTGAATCTGCCCTATGAGGGAATGATGATTGAGGTGGATATGGGGGGATTGGAGTTGTTGGGTCAGCCCGTCAATTAGCCCTCGACCCTTGATTTCAAGCTAAAACTGAACTACACTCGCTTGGCTCATATGGATCAATCCCGCATCCGAAACTTTTGCATTATCGCGCATATTGACCACGGAAAATCGACCTTAGCGGATCGGTTGCTTGAAGTGACGGGCACGGTGGAGAAGCGGAAGATGAAGCAGCAGCTGTTAGATACCATGGATCTGGAGCAGGAACGGGGGATCACGATCAAACTCCAACCGGCTCGCATGGCGTTCAAGACGCAGGACGGAAACGAGTATCAGCTGAATCTTATCGATACACCCGGGCATGTGGACTTTAGTTACGAAGTCTCTCGATCGCTCGCAGCCGTCGAGGGTGCCATTCTGCTTGTCGATGCAACACAGGGGGTGCAGGCGCAGACGATTGCGAATCTCTATTTTGCGATCGATCAGGGACTCGAGATCATCCCGGTCTTAAATAAGATCGATCTTCCAAACGCAGATGTGGAGCGACGCGCAGAGGAGCTCATTAACCTGATTGGCTGCAAGCGTGAGGAGATCCTCACTGCTTCCGGGAAGACGGGGGAAGGAGTGGATGCGTTACTCGAGCGAATCGTTACGAACGTTCCGGCGCCGGAAGGGAAAGAGCAGGCAAATCCACGCGCACTCATCTTCGATTCTAAATACGACGATTACCGTGGCGTTATTGCCTATGTCCGAATGGTGGACGGGACGATCAAAAAAAATGATCGGATTCACTTTAAGGCAACGCAAAAGAACGGAGAGGCGTTGGATGTTGGATTCTTAAATCCGCAATTGAAGTCTACTCCTGCACTTGGGACCGGTGAGATCGGATTCATCGTCACCGGTCTTAAGGATATTTCACAGGTACGTGTTGGGGATACGGTGGCGCTCACGGCCAAAGAAAAGGAAACGGAAATGCTGCCCGGGTATAAAACGGTGAAGCCCATGGTCTTTGCAGGCATCTTTCCGAAAGAAGGGAGTGAATACAACAAGCTTCGTGATGCCATGGATAAACTGCGGTTGAACGACGCAGCGCTGACGTTTGAGCCGGAGCAATCCGCAGCCCTTGGATTTGGTTTCCGCTGTGGATTACTCGGGATGCTGCACTTGGAGATCGTGCAGGAGCGTCTGCATCGCGAGAATAATATCGACGTCATCGTTACTACCCCGTCTGTGGCCTATCAGGTGACAAAGACGAGTGATGAGGAGGTGGTCATCACCTCTCCCTTAGACTATCCGGATCCATCCCACATTCAAACGTCCAAAGAACCTTGGGTGAAGGTCGATGTTGTGACGCCGCAGGAATATTTTGGTGCCGTGATGTCCTTGGTCACGGATCGTCGTGGGATTTTCAAAACCACAGAGTGGATCGATCAAAAGCGTGCCATCTTGCATTACGAAATGCCGCTATCCTCCGTGATTATTGATTTCTACGATAAGCTCAAGTCTATCTCGCAAGGGTACGCATCTATGAATTATGAGTTTATGGATTATCGAGAGGGGAAGGTCGTCCGGCTTGATATCCTGGTAGCGGAGGAATACGTGCCCTCACTTGCCGTCCTCCTTCATGAATCGGAGGCGCAGTCCCGAGGACGTGAAATCGTAGAGACACTGAAGGAAAATTTGGATCGTCAGCAATTTGTGATTAAAATTCAAGCTGCGATCGGATCTAAGGTGATCGCCTCCGAACGCCTTAGCGCCTTCCGTAAGGATGTGACGGCGGGGCTGTACGGCGGAGACGTAACCCGTAAGCGCAAGCTATTGGAAAAGCAGAAGAAAGGAAAAGCTAAAATGATGAGTATGGGGAAGGGGAAGGTGGATATTACTGCGGATACGTTTATTAAGGTTCTTAAACGCAGATCGAACTAGGTCTTTTGATTTCGCAATAAGCATACTGAATTTTTATTTCGCAATTGCCATATGGATCACAATAGATATCAAAAGCGTAACAAGCGCATGAAGGTCGCATGGACGGTCCTCGTCGTGCTGATCTCGCTTTCGATGATTTTTGCCCTCGTGCTCCCGTTCGTGAGCTTGGGGTACTAGCCTCCGCTTTCCCGAGGATGTCACGTTTTACGCGACGAGGGATCTCTTCTAAGCACCTTCCCGAGTGTCAACGAGGGATCCCCTGTGTGGCGCGTTGCTCCTTTCCAAGGGATCCCTCGTTCCGCTTCGCGGAAACTCGGGAAGGAGTGCATCGTGCAGGGCTTTGCAATTTCCAATATCGTGATAGATCAACCCAGGGTGGATTCATAGATCGAATCTGTGCAATACGAGATGCTTCACCCCTGCGGCGAGCCGGATTCGAAAAGGACTTTTTTGTTAGCCTCTCTTGACAAAGCGGGTATTTTTTAGTAGATTCAGCGATCGTTCCTTTCTGATCGGGTTTCTCAACAAGGAGTATTGAATGCGCGAACATCTGGTTGAACACTACATGCATCTCCGTCCCGGAGATGAGATCCGTGCCGCATCTGATGGGCCGGACATAGTCGAAGTCTATCGGGAAGGTGCCCGCACTGCGTGGCTGTTCGAGATCTGGTGCGGTGGAGTCATCGGGAATCGTCCTTGGCTGGATGAGTTCATCCCCGCCGTCGCCAGTGCCATGATCGCCTGCGGCTGGCCGAACGACATCGTCCACACCCACTTCCTGGACGCTGACGGCAACCGCGTCGAACTCGACGATGAGCGCGTCAGCTACGAGGGTGAGGTCGACAGTGCCAAGGTCGACCTGCTCAAGGGCTGGACCTGGGTCTTCACCGTGCAGGAACGTGCGTGAGATGACCCGCCACAGTACTCCATTTGAAGAACGATGATACCCACCTGAGCGATCTCGTTTAGGTGGGTTTTTCGTTTTTGCCATCCACCTGCATGCATGGGAGGATCTTTTTTATGCAGAAACGTTGGAATGTTTTGGAAAGCTGTCCTCCGGAGTTCGCGGCAAAATGCGGGGAGATCCATTCGGTGGTTCCGCATCTCCTATGGCATCGTGGCGTCCGGGATCCGGAGGAGGTCGAACGGTTTTTTAATCCGGACTATGAATCCGGGGTTCATGATCCCTTTTTATTTACGCAGATGCGCAGAGCGGTAGATCGTGTCTTTGAAGCCATTCGAAATGAAGAAAAGATACTGGTTTTTGGAGATTATGATGCAGATGGGTTAACGGGATCTGCGATGATCGTTTCGCAGTTAAGGGACTTGGTGCAACGATTGTCATCCAACGCAATCATCGAAACGTATATCCCGCATCGCGATGAAGAGGGGTACGGATTGCAGATGCCGCAGGTGGAACGTTTCGCCGGTCAGAACATCGGCCTGTTGATCACCGTGGATTGTGGCATCGCTTGCCCCAAAGAAGTCGAGCAACTTGGCAAACAGGGAACAGACGTCATCATCGTCGATCACCACCAGTATGGGGAGGATCTTCCGGATGCATACCTTGTTCACCCAAGCGTTCCAAACGAAACGTATCCATTTAAGCATCTTGCTGCAGTCGGGGTCGCATGGAAGTTCGTGTCCGCACTCATCCAAGCTGCACGCGAACAAG
>WJLE01000216.1 GCA_014728655.1 Candidatus Uhrbacteria bacterium | reverse complement strand
GATCTTTGCTCAAATCTCCTTAGAAAGGAGGTGATCCAGGCGCACCTTCCGGTACACCTACCTTGTTACGACTTCGTCCCAGTCACCAGCCCCACCTTTGGCAGCTTCCTCCCGTTAGGGTTAGAATACCGACTTCAGGTGTAGCCAGCTTCCATGACGTGACGGGCGGTGTGTACAATTCCCGGGAACGTATTCAACGCACTATGCTGACGCGCGTTTACTAGCAAATCCGACTTCATGGGGGCGGGTTGCAGCCTCCAATCCGAACTGAGACCGGCTTTTAGGATTGGCTCCACCTCGCGGTTTTGCGACCTATTGTACCGGCCATTGCAGCGTGTGTGTAGCCCTGGATATAAAGGCCATGCTGACTTGACGTCATCCCCTCCTTCCCCCGATTTTATATCGGCAGTCCCGTATGACACTTGTAACATACGGCAAGGGTTGCGCTCGTTACCGGACTTAACCGGACACCTCACGGCACGAGCTGACGACAGCCATGCAGCACCTGTATAGGCTCCCCGAAGGGTCGATTACCTTTCGGCTCTCTACCACCTATATGTCAAACCCAGGTAAGGTTCTTCGTGTAGCATCGAATTAAACCACACGCTCCTCTGCTTGTGCGGGAACCCGTCAATTCCTTTGAGTTTTAACCTTGCGGTCGTAATCCCCAGGCGGCGAACTTAACGCATTAGCTGCGACACCGACAACTTTTACGTCGCCGACGTCTAGTTCGCATCGTTTACGGCATGGACTACCGGGGTTTCTAATCCCGTTCGCTACCCATGCTTTCGCGTCTCAGTGTCAGGAACGACCCAGAAGACTGCCTTCGCCGTTGGTGTTCCTCCCGATATCTACGCATTTCACTACTACACCGGGAATTCCATCTTCCTCTATCGTCCTCTAGCACGGCAGTTTCGAATAACATCTCCCAGTTGAGCCAGGAGCTTTCACATCCGACTTGCCGAACCACCTACACGCTCTTTATGCCCAGTAAATCCGGATAACGCTTGCCTCCTACGTGTTACCGCGGCTGCTGGCACGTAGTTAGCCGAGACTTATTCCTGAGGTACAGTCCTTTCTCTTCCCTCAGAAAAGTGCTTTACAACCCGAAGGCCTTCATCGCACACGCGGCGTTGCTGCGTCAGACTTTCGTCCATTGCGCAATATTCCCTACTGCTGCCACCCGTAGGTGTCTGGACCGTGTTTCAGTTCCAGTGTGGGGGGCCACCCTCTCAGGTCCCCTACCCGTAAGCCTTGGTAGGCCATTACCCTACCAACAAGCTGATGGGACGCAGGCCCATCCCAAAGCGAAACAATGTTCCTTTTAATCACGAATTTCTAAACATCGTGATCACATAGGGTATTAGCTCCAGTTTCCCGGAGTTATCCCCTTCTTTGGGGTAGGTCACCAACGCGTTACTCACCCGTTCGCCACTAGGAAATCCCCTGCAAATGTACGAATACAAATGCTGAGGCTCCTCGTTCGACTTGCATGTATTAGGCACGCCGCCAGCGTTCATCCTGAGCCAGGATCAAACTCTCCGCAAAAAAATCACATCCGAAGATGTGTTGATTTACTGACTAGGTTTCTTCACTTTCTGTCACTCTTCAGTTGTCAAGGTGCTGGCCCGCCGTTCCCGGCGGGCGAAAATCAATTATACTCTTTTCGCGTCGCTTTGTCAAGAACTCCCTTGGACACAAAAACCTGATGCCTTCTCTTTGGTCAGACATCAGCGTGCCCATCTTTGAAGACGTCCCACATGTTGGTAATCAACTTCTGGGCGCAGGAGAACTTTTCAATTTTTAGTGATCCTCCCCGATGGGGCTAGATCATGTTTGCAACGAGAGACAATTATATCTGGTTGCAAAACCCTGTCAAGGGTTTTGGTGAACCAATTTTAAACTTTGTTCAAAGTGCCTGTTGAGGTGCAACAGGAGACAATTATATGGATTAAGCAAAAGCTGTCAAGGCCTTTTTTGAAGCAATTTGCGACAATTTTAATTCTTTAAGATTCCATCTCTTGTCGACCGGCCAAAGCTCGCAACAACGTATTCTGATCGGCATATTCCAAATCGCCGCCCATCGGCAGGCCGCGGGCCAGACGAGTGATATGGAGATC
>WJLE01000215.1 GCA_014728655.1 Candidatus Uhrbacteria bacterium | reverse complement strand
GAGGGACTTCACGCTCAAAACGGGTACGATCTTCGGGGAAAGCAAAATCCCGCTTCGCAAATGGTTTATCGCTATCTACCTCCTTACAACGTCTCCGAAGGGTATTAGCTCGATCCAGCTTGCAAAGCAGGTTGGCGTTACGCAGAAAACGGCGTGGTTCATGGATCATCGCCTCCGTGAAGCAATGGGACAAGGAACGGAACAGCTTACGGGTGCTGTGGAAGTAGACGAAACCCACGTAGGAGGAAAGGAAAAGAACAAGCACGCAAACAAGCGGACAAAGGGAACGCAGGGTCGATCTATGAAAACGAAATCCGTCGTTATGGGCATGGTGGAGCGAGGCGGGACAGTCCGTGCTGATGTGATCCCGAACGTGAAAACAAAGACGCTCGAAGGAAAGATTAAAGAGAACATTGATACTGGATCGAAAATCTACACGGACGAATTGATGAGCTACGCAAAGCTCAACACAATCTATCCGCATGAATCCGTTAATCACTCAAAGGGCGAATATGTCCGAGCGGAAGCACATACTAATAGCGCGGAATCCTTTTTAGGCAATCTTCAAGCGTGGGTATAACGGAACCTATCATCACATGAGCAAAAAGCACCTCCAGCGATACGTGGACGAGTTCGCCTATCGTTGGAACGTTCGAGGTGATATGGACTATCTCTTTGCCGACATGGTGCGTAATATCGCAGGAACGGGTACACTGTCCTATAAGACACTGACCAAGTAAAAAGCCTATGGGGAGGAAACAAAAAATCCATAAGCCGTTAGCAGGAAACCTCAATAGCGTATTGGGGCAGATTGCTGATGAACAACGGCCTAAGAAAATTAAGAAGGCGAAGCCTACAAGGAAATATAATCGTAAAAAATAGTTATGAATACAATACGAGCGTTGCTTTTTTGGCCTGTTATCGTTGGTGTAGTTTGGTATTTCTTTTCTTTTGAGACTGCTGTAGTTGTAGGACTTGTATATATTCATTTAATGATCTTGTTAATGAGTTATGCGATGGAAAATCTGACAAAGGCCGTTCAAGAAATCGCTAAGGCTGCTGATCGTGAGATAGCAGGATTGCGAGCTGAATTAATGGATGAGATTGATAATAAAATGGATGCAGAAGAACCAGTCATTTCTGATCTCGATTATTAGGGTAACTTTGTATATAAGTCCCTATTTTTTTGTCCTTTAATAAACTTCCGCCAGCGTCAAGATCACGTGGTGTTGTATACAGATTTCTTAGAGATGTCTTGATACAGCACCACGAGAACGCAATACGCTGTCTTGGCATGTCGCCATGACAACCCCTTCGTGGTTAGGAGCAAAGATGTTTCAACAAATCCTGACTTGCGCCCATTGTGGCAGTACCTACAACACCTGCAAGGAACTTCGTACGGGTTTCGGCCCCATCGAGCTAGGAAATGGCCGCTCGTACAACGATCCGCGACGTAACGATCACATCGGCCCAAGTCAAATTACGCTCTTCTTCTGCGGACCAATCTGCGCCATGCAATACGTCCGCGAACACTCGAGCGACCTCCCGCTCGAATGGCTCGCCTTCGACCAAGCCTTTGGACCGGAGGAGGAGTGGGAGTATTCACCTGAATGCGCACACTGCAAAAACGATGAGCGGACTGGGCACTTCGTACCGATGCGCGCGCCCTACTGGTCATCACTCGACGATGAGCACGACTCGATGGTGTGCTCGGTCGAGTGCATCCTCGGATTGCTCCAGCAGGAATCGGACTTCCTCGCCATAAACGAAAGCGGCCCCGTTGGACCCTGGTATAACGTACCCTAACCTAACCTGATCAGCCACAAACCGATCAGGGAACGCCAGCACACACTCGTGTATCGGCGTTTTTAATTAGTGATATCGATTGCGATGATCTGCGCACTCGTCCTACAACTTGACCGACGATTAGTCGGGAGATGGAATCAACCGGCGCTATGCTACAATACGCAACATATGAAAGATATTACGCCGATCCTTCGGTCCTTGGGGCTGGTCGAAAGTGAGATCAAGACGTATCTGACGTCGTTACAAAAAGGGGCCTTAAGCGTGCTGGAACTCAGTAAACAGACCGGATTGTCGCGGCAAGCCACATACGTTGCGATTGATTCGCTGACGGATCGGGGTCTGATGACGACCACGCAACAAGGAAAGAAAACCTTGTATACGGCGGAACACCCCGAAAATCTACTAGCCTATGCCAAACGCAGGGAATCGGAGATCAAGGATCAAATCCAAGAACTAAACCGGTCCGTCAAAGAGTTGGCGTTGCAGATGGGCGGGGAACGGCCCGTTGTCCGAATGTACGAAGGAAGAGAAGGGATCCATGCCATTATGGAAGATACCCTGCTCGAAAAACCGAAGGAGATCTGTGAGATCACGGATCTGAACGCCATGTCTACGGTGATCACGGAACAGGAACGTAAACCACTGCGTGAATCCGCCATCCAGTTGAAAACACAGGTGGACGGACTCTACACCGATGTTCCGCCAACGCCACCGCGTAAATTCAACGCCCGTTATCTGCTGCCGGCGGATTGCCACGGGTTTAAATCACATATTCAGGTCTATAATGACAAGGTGACGTTCGTGACGTTCGAAGGCAAAATGCAGGCCGTCATGATCGAACACGGAGCAATCGCAAATGCCATGCGTGTGCTTTTCAAACTAGCCAAACGTGAACTTAAAGATGCACGTATCCAGGATGACGCGAACGAAGCAACGGAAAAATAAAACCGCACCAACAGTATTGCGTCGGTGCGGAGAGTTCTTGTGTGAAATCTCACTTCCAGTTGGGCGTTATTGAAGATCGGGGCGTCTCTGGGGGATTTCGTTTAGAGGAGTGGGTTACGATCTGTGATCGGGAGGCGATCTCGGTGCATCCAAGCATTTTCGCTTGGGGATTCAGGATCCATGAGGTCGCCGGCTGTGTACCCCATCGTTTCAACAACCTGATCATCATGTACGTCATGGCTTATGCCAATTCAAGAGTACATCTGTCCTCCGTATTCCTCTTCCTCCGATTTCATCGTGCGATTCCTTGTCCTGCCGTTCTCCAGCGGACAAGCGAACTTATCAGAAATCGACTGTAATGTCAAGCGATCAAGGGACAGTTAATGAACCGGTTACGTTGAAGGCTTGTAAGATGTTCTATTTTGTCATATCAAATTGACACGACATTTTATACAATTTCAGTCTAATTTCTTACATCTGAATAAAAGTGTCCATTAAAGGCTTGACAGATTCCACGTGTTGTGATAGGTTCCACTGTTCGTTAGTCAATTCCGACTTTTTTGACGGGAGGGGAGAGCGAACACCATCGGAACATTTCCGATGATGCAGGTGCTTTTTCGGGCCTGCGAACCTCATCAGGCAACAATATTCCTTCAACCCATTATTGAAGCCCGGCCTGATCCGGTTCGAACCTGCCCGCGTTGCCCCGCAGGATGAACGTCACTGAGTCGTTTCATCTATCACAATCCAACCATGACGAAAGAATGTGGATTTGTCTTCCGGAGCTTGTCCCCCGCTACGCGGTGTTACGGAAGGCCCGCATTCTCATCAATCAACCCGTAGGATAGAGCAACAGGAGAGAGTGCTTGATCCGAAGGAGGTTGATGAGAATGCGGGGCGATCTTCGATCGCTTTGCATCTTACTCCGAGCGCAAACGAGTTCCACGGTTCCCCGCCCATCCCCACCGTGTTCGTACTCGTTTGCGTCTCCCTTTGAGGGGATGAACCCTCGTCCACTCCAAGGGAGCCCATGCAAGAAACCATGCCAAACGGCCAGATTTCCTCTTGCAACAAGGAGTTCCCATGCCCAAGCGTAACCCGTACATCTGTTCATACTGCAAGGACGTCGACCCCGAAGAGCCGGACAGCGGCGTCCATATGCTTAATAGCCATATTAAAATTACCCGCGGGTTTAAAGGGTTTATCAGAGTCACCCTGGAGGGGCACGGTGACATCACCGACCTCCTCCCCTTCTGCTCCGCCCAGTGTGTCGTGGACTATGTCCACCGGCACCGTGACGGCAGCACCCTGTTCCGTGTCCCGGCAAACGTTGCACATACCCATGCCTGCGACCTGTGCGGACAATCCGGTCCGTACTACTACGCAACGTATGCGAGCTATGGCTCCATCTTGCAGTGTAATTGCTTTGACCCGCCCAACTACTTCTGTTCCACCGCTTGCCTCATCCGCGCATACGAGCGTGACGCTCAAACCGCAAAGGTGTGGCGCACCGGCAAGTGGCTTACTCCGCCGCCGGACATGAAAGGCAAGCTCTGGCCCTAATGTCCGTCTGCACGTGCCGTCCAACACCTCATTGGACGGCACCATTCTTTCCCCGTCTCATCCAGCATCGGATGGGACGGGGGCTGACTCTTCGGGATGTGTACCGTCCCGAGAAGACAGCCCCGCTCGCTAATACTTAACGAGGAGAGATCATGCAACATAAGCTCGGTTTGTAAGACGACAGAAGGGGTCGAGAGAT
The DNA here is from genome assembly GCA_014728655.1 of Candidatus Uhrbacteria bacterium. Lineage (GTDB taxonomy): Bacteria > Patescibacteriota > Patescibacteriia > 2-12-FULL-60-25 > 2-12-FULL-60-25 > 2-12-FULL-60-25. Next base: position 6,941 of record WJLE01000215.1, on the reverse strand, counting down.
GCTCGACACCCTGCCAGAACGCGGATTTGAAAGATCCGCTTTGTGGCAGAGATCGTGGTTTGTTCCATCCGTTGAGTTTTGATATTCTTGAGTCGGAATGCTGCTAGGGATCTTCCTTGTACATTTCCATTCGGAGCAGGTACAGATGGTCACACGGCAAACACCGGTGTGCGCGGTTCGACTCCCGGCCTGTTCTCCGCGTCTCCCCGGTCCAGACAACCGAACCTTAAATTCTGTTGAGTATGCTGGTCGAGGAGGCGCTCTACCTACAATCACCACAGTTGAACGCTGTGGTGATTTCTTTTCCGCATTCCCTTCCCGATCCTGGACCCGTATACTGTCTATGATACAAACGATCTATGAAATACCTCTCCCTTTTTCCCATCCTCACAATCTGTCTCCTGCTTGGACAAGGCTGCACGAACTCCGCACCCAGCCCCACGGACCACGAATCCGTTACACGCGGACCCGCATTTAACGGCAGCTGTAATGCCAGGGAGATCATGGGCTTCTGCTATAACTACCTGGACGATGACTGGACACGTGAAGATACGGTGTCGGATTGCTGGGAAGACGTTGGTGTCGTTGAGGACGAGGTCTGCACTATGGAGGATGCAATTGCCACCTGCTTCTACACACTTCCGGAACCGACAAATAAGAACGTCACTTACGTTTTCTATCGTGACATGACACTGGAACAGGCAGAGATGAGCTGCCCGGAGGGCGGAACGTTCCGGGAGCTGCCTCAGGAATAGTCTTACAAGCAGGATGGAAGGCGACCCCATTACCGTTCGCGATGGGATCGTTCTTGCAAGCAAGTGACCGCGCTGGCGGAATCCGAAAGTTGCTTCGGAACCGGATGTCTGGACCAGCTCCGGCTCACGTTCCCCTACACTTCCCCTGTCTCGTTCGTCGAAGAAATAACCCTATCTTCATCCGGCTCGGACGCATCAACTACGTCATCATCCCATTCCACGGGCTCATAGCACATGACATGATCCAGATGGATGACAGATTCCGCCCAACGTAGCAACGCGTTGCCACAACTGATGGCGACCTGCCCGTTGGCGATCAATACGGCATCCTCTTTGCCAAACGAACGTTAGCGTGTCTCACCTGTGTAGGTCTTGAGACCCTGGTCTACGAAATAGACCCGCATGTCGTCAGACGTGTCTCCGACTTGGAACATGCGTTCATCTATATCACCGTGTTCAGAGGTCTGGATGAGGAGCTGGTCTTCGTACCGCTGATCGAGCATGAGTGTACCGTTATCGAAGCACCCGTACCCCTCGACATGGAGCTTCAACTTCGTCGCCCCAAGGAGCGCCGTAGGGATGCCTATCTTGTCGACCTGCTTCACTTACTTTGTAACGTGTACCTGTTTCTTGGTTTTTGGGTCCGAGATCCACTGAATGTCCAAGTAGAACGTACGATGCGTTTAATCGCTCATGGATACCGCCGTGAATCATTCCCAAGCCCGTTGCGGGTGGGTATGATGGAGTCCTATGTCTACCATCGCCAAAGCCATTGTCATGCGCGGAGACAAACTCCTCGCCCTGCAACGCCCGACCGGCTCGGCACAGGGTATCTGGGATCTGCCCGGAGGCGGATCATATGAGGATCCTAACCGCGAGCTGGCTACGGACGTACTGAACCAGACCGGTCAGCATATCACCGTTAAAAATCTTGCCGCGTCCATTGATCTAAACCTGGAATCCACGGGCAACCCAGCACATCGCTGCGACTTCTATGAAACAGAGAACGTGTTCAGCGATGTCCGCATGAGTTCGGATTTTACCGGATACCGCTGGGTTAGCGTAGAGGAACTAAAAACCCTAGACCCGTTAGATCCGTTCGTTGCGACCTATATCCACTAACAATAAAAACTCCGTTCGTCTAAGCGAGCGGAGTTTGTGTTTTAGGAACGTGCAAGAAATGCAGCGCAGCGCAGGCCATCCGATGGACGCTTAACGTAACCCATCGGGAGGATGCCGGAATGGAACGTGTTCGCAACTTCAAAAAACTGCAAGGCGCGTTCTTTCTGACCAAGGAGTGCATATGCGATCATGCGCCGAACAAACCAGTCAAACGACTGCCAGAGTCTGAGACGCGTCTCCGACGGGAGCAGATGACAGAGTAATCCGAACTGCCACTTCCCCATGAGTAGAAGCGGAGTCCGAAACGGTCCCCAGGGATCGATGAGTGGCAATACATCCCCATGAGTGCTTCGGGACCAGCTGTGATCCAGCCATACGATCTCTGCAACATTCGGCAGATCGCGCTGCCCCATACGAAAGATCGGACGCGTAAACGGCGGAACGCCCGGAAGGGAATCGACATCCCAGGGCCAGCAGGTCTTTGCATACCTCAACACCTCCTCCTCGGAAAGGATCCACCGGATCGGGAGTACCGGTGCGAGCATGCATTGTATGATGAGGCAGTGTAATTCAGGGCCCAACTCCGGATACTGGTCCATCCAGTAAAACAGCACCTCCTCCTTGAATTCCAATTCGCTCGTCACAGCACCGGTCGAATGTACGATCGGTGAAGGAGGAGGTGACCCCAGTTCCGATTCGATCCGCGGTAACGTGGAACGTACGGACCAGAGGGATCGCCAGGCACACCTGGTCGGTTGCACAATCTTCATCTCTCCATGAGAGATCGGAATCGTTGGCCGATCATCGAGCGCTTCAGTTGACTGCATTTTCTGTTCTTTCGCTGCACGGTTCCAATGAACGGATGCTGAAGATAGCACGCTCAAACGCTTCGTCAAGTAAAACACCGCCGAAAACTCGGCGGTGCGTTGTAAGATGCGCGTCTTGACGTTAGTAAAACGCGATAAATGTAAGCACGTTGGGCTGGCCCCGCGTGAAGCCCACGGGTAAGCAGTTCTGATGCAGCCACAGGTCACGCAACATCTGAGGGTTCCGGACATTCATCGCCTTCGAACCTCGTGCAATGCGCCACAGGTGGATCAGACACTGGATATACGACTTCCAAAGACGCAACCGAACGATCTCCGGCAATCGCTCTCGAAACTGACCGAACTCATCCAGCTCCGCATCCTTCAAGCGCTGCTTCACGGGACCGAATGGAAATGTCGGTGGAACCGGGACATTCGTATCCATCGGACGGATTCGCTCATCGAGCCACTCATAGCGGCTGATCAGCTCTTCATGAACCCGCTTCGCTGATACCAACTCAATGCTGTACGTACGGTTTGTGGGGCTAATGTACGGCGGAGCGAATCCTGCCCGCGTCTGCGCGAGAATTAATTCAAACTCCGGATTCCTGCGCCGTGGAATCGCCGGTTCGTACACCGGCCGTAGAAATTCCATAAGTGCGCGCCCCAACCCAGGACACTGATCGTCCCAGTAGACGGTCTGCTCGTCCCAGAGGTCGTAGTGACCATCCAGAACACGTCGGATATGCGCAACCGGAACCCCGGCCTGTGCCAGCAAGTTCGCGCGATCTACAACCATGCTGGGCATCTCCGCTTGGAATAAATCGCTCTCTTCGCATTGAGCGGTATTCGATCGTGTGGCTAAGTTACGTACTTTGTCGTCTTGAGCCATGTCACCCTGTGAATGTGCGTTGTTGAGATGAAAAAACCCACCTTGCGGTGAGCCGTTTATAGATCTTGATTAGAACACCTACAAACGGCCCATCGGAATGATGTGGCGAATGATGCTAATCATGTCGAGGCGCACCATACGTTTGTATTTCGAGCATACGGGAACCAGAACATCACGTCAAGAACGAAAAACCCTGCCCGTCAAAGGACGGACAGGGTGAAAGCCGGTTCCGTTATTAATCGGATGGAGGCGGCTTCGCCCATAGACGAAGCTCGTGCTTGTCACGATTCACGGTAAGGAACTGATTGAAACAGAGATGAGGCGTTTCAACATCCGGGTCAAAGTAGTGATGATACTCCCTACCAACTCCCTGTGCCTTTTCGTTTGATCTCTCAGAGGGGTCCGCATACTGAAACGTACGCAGATGCACACGATAAGGTCGCGCGTTTTTTTCTGCGGGTTCCAGTGAGGCGTGGTTCAGCTCATAGTCCCCGATCCGTACCACAGGCAACCTGAGCGAGATGTCGTAGTACATTGCTAGGAATCCTTGATGAACGCATGTGTATCCGGCCTGTTTCAGCTTGCGCTCCACGGGCTTCAACTGTCCATCATCCAGTTCAATCGGATTCATGATTCTGACCTTTCGATGCTGTCTGCCATTGGGTAACCTCCGATTGGCATCCGCGAAATGCGGTTTTGAAGGTGGCATAGGCTTATCAAAAAACTCAGGATCCATCAAGCGACCTGAGCTTCTGTTGAAGATAAATCCCTAACGTCCGCGCATGTCTTCCAACCGCGCAATCCGTTCCTCCATGGGCGGGTGCGTGCTGAAGACGCGCTGGATCAATCCCCCTTTAAACGGGTTCACGATGAAAAGGTGCGCCGTGGCTTCATGCTTTGGCTGACCCTTGAGTGGCATCTGGTGCGCAATACGATCCAACTTTGCCAACGCGGAAGCAAGATCCTGTGGGCTACCGCTAATCTGTGCCCCCTTATCGTCCGCACCGAACTCGCGCGTTCGGGAGATGGCGAGTTGGATGATCGTGGCCATGAGTGGGGTCAGGATGGCGAACATCAGTAGACCGATGAGGTTTCCGCCGTTCCGATCCCTTCCGCCACCGAAAAAGAGGACGAACTGCGCCAGATAGGAGATGACCCCCGCCAACGTCGCAGCGACGGAAGAGACGAGGATATCCCGGTTTAACACATGTCCAAGCTCATGCGCGATCACCGCACGCAACTCCGGCTCGGATAACGCCTGCATGATAGATGGGGTCACGGCAACCACGGCATGCTTCTGGTTCCGGCCCGTTGCAAACGCATTCGGCACCGGCATGTTCACGATAGCAATCCTCGGTTTCATCATATTTGCGCGCTGCACCAAGTCATCCACGATGCGATGAAGCGCCGGCTGCTCTTCCGCTGTGACCACGTTCGCTCCATACATCCGCAAAACGATCTTATCGGAGAACCAGTACGACCCAACGTTCATAAGGATTGTGAACAGGAAGGCGAACATCAACCCGTTCTCACCGCCGAAGTAGTAACCCGCGCCCATTACCAGTCCGGTCAACGCGCCTAATAGTATTACGGTCTTTAATCCATTCATAGTTGTATCACGCTAAAGGATGATTCCACCCGTGTCAAGTCTAACAAACAATATCTATGCAGATTCATCCACTTTTCTTTCAGGTGCGCGCTCCTTATACTCCATCCATTACCCATGCTTTTTATGAAACGGATTACATCCGTCCTGATCGCTGTTCTTCTGGGAGCCTTTACCACCGGTATCGGCGTTGTTCCGTTCCTGGTACTTGCAAACCAGGATCGTGCGAAATTATCTTCTGAATTGAAACAGACGCAGCAACATGCGGAACAAGTGGAGGCGGAAAAGGAGCAGATTGCCGATCATGCCAACAAGAAGGTGGAGGAAGCGAATATCGAAATACAACGGGCGCAGCAGCTTTTGGAACAGATGCAGGAAGATCAACGCCTGATCTCGGACGCGCAACGACTGGAACCCACACCATCCCGCGAGCTCTATGGTTGGGAAACGGTCCTGTCGCTGTACCAGGAGGTCACGTTTTCCATTCCATCGAATTCCGTGGTACTAAGCGATTCCAAAAAAGCGCTGGTCGTCCAATCAGAAGATGCAAAGACGGCTACGGATGCACGATGGCTGTCGATCTCCCCTTATGACTCCCAACAGAAAGCGGAACTGCTCCAGGCTATGGGAACGAGCACGGCGGTTTCCTATCTGGTGGATGATGTACTGCTCACCGGCCGAGTTGGAGAGCTGGCTGATGGAGGGGAATTCCTCATCCTTGAAGCGCGTCAGAATGCAACCAGTAGCCACCTCATCTGGTTGAACGATCCCGGTACGCTTGGTAGAGGGAATGGGTTTGAGCGTCTGCTCGGAACGTTGAGATTTAATCGCAAGTGAACGAGTGAATGTATGAACAGGTGGCGCATGATCCACCCGTTCACTCGTTCACCTGTTCACCTGTGCACCGGTTCACCCCTTCATGTCCGACGTTCGCATCACAAAACTCCTCAACTGGTATCGCAAACACGGTCGTGATCTTCCTTGGCGCAAGACAAAAGATCCGTACCGTATTTTTGTAAGTGAGATGATGCTGCAGCAGACACAGGTAGCGCATGTCATCCCGTTTTACCGGAATTGGTTACGTACCTTCCCATCATGGAAAGCGCTCTCCAAGGCAAAAACCGATCAGCTTATCCGCGCCTGGGTCGGACTCGGTTACAATCGCCGTGCGCTCTACATGCGTGAAGCTGCGAAAACGGTTGTCCAAACAGGCGTTCCCAGCACGATTGAAGACTGGCAATCGCTCAAAGGCATTGGCCCCTATGCAGCGGCGGCAATCTACGCCTTTACGGCACACCGTCCTGCGCCGGCAATCGAAACCAACATCCGACGTGTCATTGGACGCGCGTTTCTGAAGCTTCCCTTCCCTGAAATCGCGAATGATGGACGGATTCGTGCTGTATTGCAAAAGGTCCTAACCCATCATACACACTGGATTGCACTACATGCCCTGATGGATCTGGGTGCGATGATCTGCTCCGTGAAGAACCCGAGCTGCGCAATCTGTCCCTTGAAGCATACCTGTCCGTCTCGCAAACTGTTTGAACTGGGGATCAAACAACCGAAACGAAAAAAAGTGAAGGAGTATATCCATCACGCTAAACCGTTTCCGGATCGAATCTACCGCGGAAAAATTTTAAAACTCATTCGTGAAGAAGGATCCATGAATCTGGAGGAGATTGGGAAACGAATTGATCCACGTTTCGATGCAAACAACGATGCGCGTTGGGTTCAGGCGATGGTGAAACGATTAACTGCTG
>WJLE01000214.1 GCA_014728655.1 Candidatus Uhrbacteria bacterium | reverse complement strand
GGATTGGATGTATTACAGGATGTGGGCCGCAGGATGCAGGGCAAAGGATCAAACAAAATGGTTTCGAATCCAATCAAACAGCTCGCTTCGAACTTCGCGCTCATCACCATCGTCATCGCCATCTGGGCTGCGTTCCAGTACGTCACCGGATGGAATATCCCCTCCCCATGGGATGCCTTGGAAACGAGACGTGCCGTCGGACCGTTCCCCTTCCCGAATGCGATCGCCCTGTTTGTGGCTCCGGTAGTTGCCTTGCTTGCGGCGGATCAGCTGAACGGTAAGGAGAAGAGATTACTGAATCCGTATCTGGGGTGGATCACAACGGCCTCCGGCATCCTGGCAATGATCCTCGCAAAAAGTGATGGAGGACTACTCGCCGTTGCCGCTGCAGTCTTCGTGGTCCTTGTGATGAAGCGGAAGACGCGCATCCCAACCCTCATCATCACCGCAACCCTCGCAGCGCTCATCTTTGCCATTCCACAAACACGCACACCTGCAATCCAGATGATCACGTTTAGTGAGTGGTCCGGAAAAGTTCGACTCGTGATGTGGGGTGAGACCACAACCATGCTCCGCGACCACCCCATCTTCGGCGCAGGACTTGGAGGCTACCCCGCCACGATCGAGCCGTATCACGAAGCGGAGTGGATGGAGATTTTTCAGTACCCGCATAACGTCTTCCTAAATCTGTGGAGTGAAGTGGGTCTCCTCGGCATTGTGATTTTTGGGTGGATCTTGTGGAAATGGATTTGGGATTCGGGATTTAGGATTCGGCCAGGTCGAAAAAACGATCCCAAATCCCAGACCCTAAACCCCACACTTGCCATCGCCATTGTGACGGCCATTCTGGTACACGGTCTGGTGGATGTCCCCTATTTTAAAAACGACCTTGCCATTGCGTTCTGGCTGCTCATCCTTCTGACGACGCAAATCCCAAAAAGGATTGAAAAACAACGCAATCCCGCGTAACCTTCCCATACTCCAATCACAACCGAAGGAGACCTCATGCGCTATTTGAAAATGCTGGATGCCATTCTGAGCATCCTCAAGAACCTCATCGTGAGCTTCATCCTGACGATCACTGCGCGTGCGCCGGTTCCCGTTTAGATTTCCACACCGGTCCATTCCGTTGACGTATGTCGAAATGAGGCGTATGGTAGAAATTACCGTCTCGCACATTGTTCAAAGGAGGTGCCGGAATTGCACCATAGAGAAAAGGTTGCACATACGCCATTTCAAACGCGTCAGGCAAGACTCCGCACGGAATCCGGCACGCTTAAACGGGTGCCCATTGCCACGTTCAAGGAATTCCTCGAAAGCGATCTTCAGATCGAGCTCCTGGAAACAATCCTGCATGGCCTTCGGGACGCTCAACGTCACGCGATCTACTCAGACCTGCTCGCCAGTGAACGACCGATGGAAGCCGTCCACCACATCGAGCGCGTTTACGAGGAGCAAATCAAGCCGCTTCCACTCAGCGAACGTGAGCAAAAAGCTCGAGAGAACCTCTGTGAACAGATCTGCTTGCAGTTAAGGATGTTCGCGGATCCAACGCATGAGAAACACAAACCCTGAACCTCCCGCCCAAAGACTCGCGCCCTAGAACGAACGACACGCGTACGATCTAGGGCGCTTTTCGATTGACAAAAAGGTTAAATCATGATATTTCCGACGCACAACGAAAGGACCTTACATGCATCTTCATACGTTGATGGCGGAGCGAGATCGTCGCGTGGAAATGTTCCTGAATGGAACGAGTCGTGTCCTGACCTGCGCCCTATTCCTCTATCTGGGAACAAAAATCGCGGCATACGGCTACACCTGCTGTGAGCACATCGTCTTTGGTCTATGCGACTGCGCACAGACGCGTGGCGAGCTCCAAGGCCTACTCGCATTCACCATTGGACAGCTCTGCGTTGTGTTGAGCATCTTCGCATCACAGAAGCTCATGGATCGTATCCTGGGTACAAAGCTCGATCTCATTCGTTTCTTAGATGGGAGAACGTGATGAGATCCACCGCATCACGACTGCTCCGTGCGATGACCGGTCCCGCAAGAACGTTCGGACCGGAACGATGTGAAGACGCCGGGTTCGCGATGATCCTTGCAGCATGGTTCGGAACATTCCTTGCACCGTTATTACGGGCAATTGCGAATACACATCCTCAGGCGCTCCTGTCCTATGCATGTGCCTTGCTGCTCATCATCGTCCTTGTGATTACGGGACTCACGCTCATTGCACAGGCGCAACTCTACAGACGATTTCCAATCGACTGATTCGCCTCTTTTCAAAAACACGATCCCTGGGGATCGTGTTCTTTATTTATGCGGGCTTCTGTTCGGCTCCCTCGTTCATCAGCTTAACGACGGTGACCGGGAACGGGATCTCGATCCCCTCTGCGTCGAAGGCCGCTTTCAGTCGGCGATGATACTCCCCGGTCACGGCCCACTGTTGCAACGGTTCCACGTCCCCGAGGATCTTGATATTCACGCTGTAGTCCCCAAATGAATCCACACGAAGGAACTCCGGCGCCTTCTTAATCTTCTCTTTCCATTGCTCATCCGCAGCCAGTTCGATTCCAACGCGGTTGACGACCTGCACGACCTTATCCAAATCCGCATCGTAGCCGATACCCACATTCATGTTCACACGAGCAAAATCCTTACTCATGTTCGACGTCTTCGTGACATTTCCGTTTGGGATGTAGTGCACGGTTCCATCCAGATCCCGCAATATCGTAAGACGTAGGTTAATGTCCTCCACGACGCCACAGGTCCCATCGATACAGATC
>WJLE01000213.1 GCA_014728655.1 Candidatus Uhrbacteria bacterium | reverse complement strand
TCAGCCCTCAGCCCTCAGCCCTCAGCAATCACTAACCATCTAACAATCCAACCATCTGAATATGTCCTCCATCGCCAGCGTGTTTCATGCCTATGATATCAGAGCCCTCTCTCCACAGGAGCTCGATGCAACGTTTGCAGAGCGTCTCGGACGCGTGCTTGCAGAGGTCCGTAAACCCAAGCGGGTGATGGTCGCTCGGGACATGCGAGCGACATCTGAAGATCTAGAAAAGGCATTGATGAAGGGTCTCACGGAGCAGGGGGTTGATGTGACGCAGATCGGATTAAGTTCCACGCCCATGTTCAATGTAACCATGGGTCTGGCAGAGGGCAGATATGATCTCGGTGTGATGGTCACCGCCTCCCACAATCCGGCGGAATATAACGGATTCAAGTTTACGGACGGCGCTGTGTATCCGATCGGGCAGGGTACGGGTATGGAAGCGATTCGCGACCGCTACCTCAGCGAGGATCCCTTCGTCGTCGTTAACAAGCAGGGAACGGTGGATAGGGATATGGGTGCACTGAAGCGGTACCTGGATCATATCTTCTCGTTCGTCGACACCGCATCCCTTCCTTCCATGAAGATCGCCGTAGACGCCGGGAACGGCATGGCAGGATTGATCCTGCCGGAATTACAAAAACGGTTACCGCAGATCGAGATGCTCCCGCTTTATTGGGAGATGGATGGACGATTTCCGAATCACGAGGCGAATCCCATTAAGTCCGAAACACTGGTCGATGTCTCTCGCATGGTCCGTGATGCCGGGTGCGCGCTTGGGGTGTCGTATGACGGGGACGGTGACCGTATCGGGTTCGTAGATGAAAGCGGGAATCAGATTACCGGTGATTTACTCACCGCACTGTTGGCTGAACCGCTCCTGAAAACGCATCCGGATTGTCTGGTACTCTACGACGTGCGTTGCTCCTGGGCCGTTCCGGAATCGATCCATGCGCATGGCGGGAAATCCGAAATGACGCGCGTGGGTCATGCATTTATCAAGCGGCAACTCCGTGACTCCGGTGCCATTTTCGGAGGCGAGCTATCTATGCACTTCTATTTCAAAGATCTGTGGGGCGTAGAGTCCGGGGATTATGCGCTCCTGCTCTTGCTCCAGCTACTGGCACAAACGGGCAAGTCACTATCCGAACTTGCGCAGCCGTTGCAGAAGTACGCACACTCCGGGGAGATAAACTCGAGGGTGGAGGATCCGGGAACCGTGATTTCGAGCATCGAAGAGGCATATCAGAACGCCGCTTCCCAAATCACCACGATCGACGGCATCCGAATGGATTTTGGCGTGGACGAAGACGGATCCAAATCCGACGATGCCTGGTGGTTCTCATTGCGTACATCTAACACCGAACCGGTCCTGCGACTCATCGTGGAGGGTGTGACAGAGCAGGTGATGACGGCAAAGCGCGATGAGCTCTTGGCAATGATCCGTTCATAAATGAATGGATGGAGAGGTGGGATGATGGAGGCATGGTCCTTCATGTCCTGTCCCTCATCCTTCTTCCCGAACGATGCTAGGCATTTTTGATTCCGGTGTTGGCGGACTTACCGTGGTCCGGGAGCTGCTTCGCCGGCATCCGAACGCGGCTTTTGAATACTTGGGGGATACGGCACGGACGCCATATGGCACAAAAGGACCGGAAACGATCCAACGCTATGCCGTGGAGGATGTACAGTACCTCATCGAGCAGGGTGCGCATACCATCGTCGTGGCCTGTAATACGGTGTCGGCGCATGCGATGGAAGTCCTGCGAACACGATTCACAGCTGTTCGGTTTATCGATGTTATTGAACCGGCAGTTCGTTGTGTTCCAGCTGCTGCGCATGTGGGGATCATCGGCACGAGCGCCACGATTCGGTCGGGTGTCTACGAGCGCCTGATTCGCGAGCGCAATCCCGCTGCTGTCGTTCATTCGGTTGCCTGTCCGTTATTTGTTCCGTTGGTGGAGGAAGGGTGGTTCAGTGGACCGGTCGTGGAACGGGTCGTTGCATCGTATCTGCATCCACTCAAGGAGCTGGACATCGATACGTTGATTCTGGGGTGCACGCATTACCCCATGCTGCAATCTGCCATTCGTTCCTATCTCGATCCGAAGGTGAGGATGATCGATTCCCCCACGGCCGTGTTGAACGCAGCGGATCTGGGATTCGAACCGGGGCGACAGCGCTATGCGTTTACGGATTTGAGTGAGACGGCCTGTACGATGATTAAACGCTGCAATGGGAAATGCCTTAAGCCTAAGCAAATTTTGCTACATTGAGTTTCATTGCTTGACAAAAGCGCAAAAAAGGGTTCAATTACGTCCAGCGGACTTTAAAAAACACAGGGAGTGTCATTGAGTCAGCCTAAGGATCACATCACCAGAACGCGGTTATTCTCATGGCTACGAGCGCAAGCACCACTGTGCAAGGGAATTCGTCCGGCGTCCGGAGAACAGCCTTGGATCACCCTAACGTGCACACAATGTCACAATACGCACGCCATTCTGTTTGTCGCTCTTCGCGATCAGGGACCGGATGTGTACGGCGCTACACGCGTCCGACTCGTCGTGGTTCGTGTGACGCGAAGTCGCATTTCAACCGAGGAATACAGTGAACCGCTCGTGCTTCGCGCAGAGCGAGATACGGATGAGGACTGGCAACGTAAGCTGTACGAGTCGTGTTTGGACCTCGGAGTTCCCTCCGAGTCCCTCAACCGTCTTGGTAGGAAGATTCAGGAGGATGAATCATGAGCGTGTCCGTGACTGCAACGAATTTCAAAGCGGAGGATTGGCGTTCCGTCATCCGTTACGCGAGAGAGCATGCCTTTTGGGGTGGACCGCGTGATCGGATTATCCTCGAAAAAATCGATAACCCCGATCTGGATGTGTTCCTCATGATCTATGCGGATCACGGCAATCTTGCTTACGCGGAACGCTGTAAGCTTTCGATCATCGTGTGCGATCCAAGGGGGGAGCTCCGAGGGTTTATTTGCATGCCCTCCGGACACATCATGAATGCCGACGGCGTTCCACTGCTTATTACGGTCTACACGCATCAGGCCAGAGAAATCGAACGCGTCCGCAATTCGCGGACGTATAAGCAAGGGGACGGACGGATCACTGAGGATGACCACTGGGTCAGTATGGTGAACGGTCAAATCTCGGAGCTGCGTGAGTGCGCCGAAGGAGAACGGAGATCCATCGTCCATGCGGCCACTTCCTGACGATCCAGCGCCTTTTCCCACTCGGAAGGAGGCGCTTTTTGATTTCCTCGCAACTCGTTTAAGATGGGGGTGTAATGTCGAAATTGAATTGGAGTCACTACCAGGAAGCGACGAAGGGATCGGCGCCTGCTTCGTTGCTCATGAAGGCACTGCAACACGTTCCGCAAACAGGTCAGGTCTTGGATATTGGTGCGGGAGGGCTACGCGATAGTCGATTCCTATTAGCACAAGGGTTTGAGGTCTATGCCATGGATCGCGAACCTTCTTTTGCGAATCTTGCATTTGAGATCAAGAACGATGCCTTTGAATACGTCGTATGCAACGTGGAGCGTTTTGCATTTCCGAAGCAGCGCTATGTGCTAGTGAATGCACAGTATGTGCTACCCTACGTTCGCAAAGAGGAATTACCTCGTGTTTTGATAGATGTTGAGCAATCCTTGGTCCCGGGTGGCGTCTTTTGCGGTCAGTTGTTTGGACTAAGGGATGCATGGAAAGATCAGCCTACGATTAGCGCGTATCCTGCCGCGAAAATTAGGGAGCTTTTTCGTCCTTTTGAGGACGTGGATATCGATGAAAAAGAGTTTGATCGCGAAACGGCCATGGGTTCACCAAAGCATTGGCACGTGTACAACATGATTGCTAAAACATCTACATCATGAAGTCCTCCATCCAGCCAAAGGCCAAAGGCCTTATCCAGATCTTCACCGGCTCCGGAAAAGGAAAGACCAGCATCGCGAACGGCATGGCGATTCGTGCCGCTGGCGCCGGTCTTCGTGTCGCATTTGTTAGTTTTGACAAAGGGGGGGACTTCTATCACGAGCGAAAGATTTTGGAGAGGATCGATGGCATTGATCTCTATCCAACCGGCTGCGTCCGATTTAACGAAGAGACGCGGAAGTTTCGTTTCGGCGTCGAGGAGCAGGATGTACAGGAGGGATCTCGCGGACTGCAGATCCTCCGTGATCTCTATCAACAGCTCAAACACGATCTGATCATCCTAGATGAGATCAATACGTCCACGAATCTGGGGATTTTGAAGGAGCTAGAGGTCCTCGAATTGATCGATGCGAAACCCGCTCCTATCGAATTGATTCTGACGGGTCGGGATTGCCCGGAATCGTTGATGGAAAAAGCAGACCTGGTGAGCGAGGTCTGCTCTCGAAAGCACTACATGATGCTGGGCGTCCCTGCACGGAAAGGGCTGGACTACTGAGGCGGAGTCACTGAAGGGGTGAGGTAGGGGACGAAGGACCTCCAGCACATTATCGACGGATGCTTCCAGACCTCCAGTGTTGTCGATGTAGATGTATGGGATCTCGGATGCGGCTGCGTCCAGTTCAAATCGATGACAGGCCTGCATCCGTTCTTGGATTTCCAACGGGGAATCTCCTCGTTCC
>WJLE01000212.1 GCA_014728655.1 Candidatus Uhrbacteria bacterium | reverse complement strand
TCAGGATGATCCGTGAAAGTTGTTTGCCAAGGAACTTGACCGTCGCCTGTTCAGCGTTTGCGAAATGCTCAACCTTGTACTTCATCGGATCGATCTCGACAATTGCTTCGATGAGCACGTCCCTCAGTGGGGTTTCATCGCTGATTCCCTTGAGCTCCAATGTGCCGGTGGAACGTAGCAGCTCGATGAACACCGGGACGCGGGAGTCGATGATGACCTCTTCGGCGATGATGTCTTCTTCCTTTGCCTCATCCACGCGAATGTCCGAGGCTTGAACGTCATTGGCACCGGAAGGAGTATCATCCGGTTCGTCGTCTCCGGGGTCAAAGATGCCGTGCGTACTTGGATTTGAGGCAGCCGGTTGCGGTTCTGACGCTCTCGTTCGTGTTTCCGTGTTCTCGTAATCGTCATCATCGTCGTACGCGTCGATCAGCACCATGCCTACCGGGTCTTCGTCATCAGGACTCGACGTATCAGGTTCGTCTTCCAGCTCCTCATCCCCGACAACGATTTCGGTTTCTTCCGCGTTCGGAGTATTGGATTTGTCCCCCGACGGTTCGGTGTTAATGGACTCCGATTGAATGGGCTCCGATTCGTCATCGTTTTCTTCGACTAGCGCATAGTCCTCGACGATCTCCGGTTCGATGATCTTCGACCAAAGATCGTTCAGGTCCACGTGTTGGACGAGCTTCGAGACGGGAAACGCCTCGAGGAAGAATTCGTACTCGAAGGGAACGGTAATCTCCAGCGCTTTACGTACAACGGTCCAGAGCTCTGCTTCCAGTCCTTCCTGTTTGAGCGCTTGGCTGACAATCGGGTGAACGAGGGCCTTGGCGTCGAGGAGTTCGTTTTCCAATGCGCTCGTTAGCAATGTCGCTGTGAGGCGCATGGCACGCTCGCATTCCTGGTCACCGGCGTAACGACTCCAGAACTCGGACTGGGTGCAGAAGAACCAAATGGCATCGTTCGGGAACAGGCGGACTAGGTCGTCCGTGTTGAGCTCCATCAGGAACTCCGCGGCCGTGGTGACCTTGGCGTCGAAGGCCGATCTGATATCAGCTGTTTGATCTTGGATCGTTTTGCGTTTGGCCAGGCCTTCCTTCAGGCCCGTGCAGGCGCGCACGATGCGCGCGCGGTGATCCTGGTCATTGGCCAGCTGCTCGATGATCGCCCGTGGGCTGAACTGCTCGAGCAGTGTGTCCGCGGTTTCGAGGTCCGTTGCCAGTACTTCGTGCAGGAGCTCGGAAAGGAACGGATCGACGGTTCCTTTTAGCTTAGATCGGAACGCCGACGGTTCCGGAGGGAGATCTTGCGCATCTTCCTTGGGAGGCTCTTTGCCTTCGCTCATGATTTCTCCTTTTCGGTGATGGTCTTAACTTCAGAAAGAACCCACTTATCTGAGCGGGTTTTCTGTGTTTTGTCAATACCAATTGTCCCGTTTATTCAGGAGGTTTTTACTGATTTTGCTTTGATTTTACTGTATTTCTTCAACGCGCTTTGCATCTGCTTGGTTGTCAGTAATCCTGCTTGAGGCCCGATCTGCAGCACAACGCTCTGGCTGTTCGCGTTCCCCCAGCGCAGTGCTTCCGGCACATCTTTGCCGGCAAGGATGGCATTCACATAACCGGTGGCAAACGCATCTCCTGCTCCGGTTCGTTCGATAGCATCCCCTGGGAAGATGCCTAAATTCCAAACACGCTGACCTTCAATTGCCCAAGCCCCCTTCTTCCCATCGGTGATGATGACGACGTTCGGTCCTTCAGATTGTAGCCGTTGTAACAGACTCGGTACGGGATGCTTCTCTTCATCCATCAGTAGCTGTCGGGCTTCTTCTTTGTTCAGAATGAGTGTGTGCGTCCGTTTCAGGATCGGTTTGAGTGCTTTTAGTCCTCGACGTAAGTGGGTGACACCGGGATTGAAGAGGAGCTTTGTCGTCTTACATTTCTTCAGGTACGCAAGAAGGGACTTTTCGAGCGACAAATGCTTCTCACCGATGGCCGTGTAGTAGATCCAATCTGCAGCGGGGAGTTTTGGTGGAAGTTTGTAGGCGCGTGGCTCCTTGTAAACGAGGATCGTCCGTTCACCCTCGTAGTTTAGGATCGTGGAATAGTTCGTTTTTTTGTTTTGTTCGAACGTAATGAAACGTCGATCGATATTTGCGCATTTCAAAGCTTCTGTCAGTTCATGACCATCGTCATCGTCTCCCAACCATGTGACGAGAGCGCTCGTATGTCCCAATCGACAGGTTCCAACGGCTGCGTTTGCCGCGTTCCCCGCAGCTGCGACCTGCACTACGCCTTTGGCAGGAATCTTTTCTGCGTAGTTAAAGCAAAGCTGGCAGGCTTCTTTGTTGATCTGACAGTTCAGCGAAGCTTCGGAGATGTTTACGAACACGTCTTTGGTGGCATCGCCAATCGCGATGAGGTTGAGGCGGGGCATATGCGAGTAGGATAACAGATGCGGAACGCAAAAGGCACAACCGCTCGGTTGTGCCTTGAAGCTAGTAGGCGAATGTGCGATACGCAGTTCCATGGTTTCGTTTTACCCACTCGTGATACGGGATGGTTACCCGTTCTTTTCCGGAATAATGTCGGTACGTACTCTGTTCCGTCCACCAGCCGCTTAGATCGCATCCCAGTGCACAGATGTCATTCGCACGTAGACAGACGAGCTGTGTAGGGGTGTCGCCGACACCGATCCGCGCGTAGGGAGGGCAGTCCCGTTCATCTTCCGGATTTAGGATAAACGCGGCGACGGGATCGCCCGGCGTCAGGATCAGTCCGCAGCAAGCGCAGCGAGCCGAAACGGATTCGAGGTATGCGAGCGTGCATGTGCCGCAGCGTTCCCGCGTTAGTACATCGATGCGTTCCCCGTACGCGTTGATATGGAAGCGTGGAGCACGGTGTCCGCAGTCGTACCGAATGCGTGGACGGAACAAGCTACGTCGTTCGACGAGGTGAAGATCATCATGTACTGCCTTGCTCATGAAGGGCGTTCTTCCCACGGGATAGTGTCCTTGTGTTCGCCGTCCAGCATTTGGATACGACGATCCTGTGTCCAATGACCAATCACCAGACCTCCACATGGACAGCAGGCGCTATTCAAACAGCTGATGACGCATTGCACAAGTTCAGTCACAGACTCTTTGAGTACTACAGCATGAGGCGGAATCTGGTCGCTCGTTTTATGCGAAAGCCACACGGGTTGACCCGGGTAGATGAGACGGTCGCAACAACCGCAGCGAACGGTGATGCGTTGTAGCTCACCGATGGCGCAGTCCGGGAAGTACCGGTCTTCCGGCACGCCGATCTCTCCTTCCTCTGTACGGATGAGAAAGGGCGACGCCGTGTGCCCGCACTGGAAGTGTTTCTCAACGGCGGAGGTCTCCTGGATCGCGATATCATTGTCCTGGGTAGGTTCCGATCGTGTTTCTGTGACCATAAACACTCCTTGTCGAGGTGCATGGCAGACTCTAATCAAAATCCGATGGAAGATCAAGAAATCACCCGAGGAGGGGGATTCGGTTATTCGCTTATTCGGTTGTCGGTTATTTGGGTTTCGGAGGTTGGCTTAGTGAATGCCGGAGGCGATTGAGCATGCGCATGACATCGTCCAAGAGCTGCTCCGTAGTTTTTGTATTCAGACCGCTACCGAACGGTAAACGGTTAAGGATCGTAAAAAGTGTTTCCAGCTCCCCTCCTGATCCATACGCGATCGTGATGAAATGTGCGTAGTCTTTACGAGATCCTCTGCGTCGACCTTCCGCAATATTCACTGGGATAGATACGGCGGCGCGTTGCATTTGTGAAGATAGCCCGTATCGTTCCTCTTTGGGAAGTAGTGCTGTGATCTCATACACACGGACAACTAAATCCACGCCCTTTCTCCACACATCCAACTCTTTGTATGAGTGTAAAGCCGGAGTGGGATCT
Source organism: Candidatus Uhrbacteria bacterium (assembly GCA_014728655.1). GTDB lineage: Bacteria > Patescibacteriota > Patescibacteriia > 2-12-FULL-60-25 > 2-12-FULL-60-25 > 2-12-FULL-60-25. The sequence continues at coordinate 1,532 of WJLE01000212.1, read as the reverse complement.
GTCATAGGCGAATCAGCGAATAACCGACAACCGAACCATCATCACTTACGTTTCAGGACCTTCTCTACCGCTTTGACGATGTCCTTGGCTTTCATACCGTACTTTTTGAGGAGCTCGTCGGGCTGGCCGGATTCTCCGAAACGGTTCGGCATGCCAACCGCCTCGATCGGGACCGGATGATGTCTGCCCAGCGTCTCGCTGACTGCGCCGTTTAATCCTCCGGTGATCTGATGTTCTTCTACGGTCACGCAGGCTCCGGTTTTTTGAACGCTCGTCACGAGCGTCTCCTCATCGAACGGTTTAATCGTGTGGCAGTTGATCACTTCTGCAGAGATCTTCTTCGCTTCCAGATCCTTTGAGGCTAAGAGTGCCTCATAGAGCAGAGGGCCACAGGCGGCGATCGTCACATCCTTCCCTTCGTTACAGACGTAGTTTTTCCCGATTATAAATGTAGTTTTCGACGTTGTGATGTGGGGGGTTTTTTCTCGTGCAAATCGGAAGTAAACCGGGCCCTTCATCTTCGAGACGGCAATCGTGCACTTTTTAGCTTCCTCATAATCACATGGAACGATCACGGTGAGACCCGGGAGTACACGGGTAATCGCGATGTCCTCTAATGCCTGGTGCGTGGCACCATCCGGCCCTACGCTGATGCCGGCATGCGCGCCTGCTACTTTCACATTTGCATTCGAGTAGCAGACGGAAACACGGAGTTGGTCCCAGTTGCGTCCCGGTACGAACACGGCGTAACTCGATACGAACGGAATTTTGCCTGCAAGCGCCAATCCCGCTGCAACGCCCATCATGTTCTGCTCCGCTACGCCGCACTCCACGAATCGATCAGGGAATTCCTGCTGGAATTTATGTGCACGCGTGGACTCTGCCAGATCCCCGGTTAGGACGACGACGTCCTTGTTCTTTTTTCCGATCTGCACGAGACCGTCTCCATACCCGTTACGGGTGGGAGTCTGTTCTACGTCTTTATCGAACAGTTTGGGATTGAGATCCGAAACGAGCTTCATAGGTTATTGTTTTTTCAGCAGCTTAAGCCCCCAAGCGACGAACTTCCAACCGAGCCAGATCAGGAGCGCGACAAATGCAGCAACGGGGATGAGGAGTCCAATGATTGTAATCGCAAACCGGATCAGGAAGTCCACAAATCCCTGAAGACCGGTGACGAGATCTCGGAAGGATTGTCGGACGACTTCGATAGGCCGCCACTTGCGCGTCGGCACTTCGATCCGTGTTTCTTCCGTCACGGTTACGTGCAGCGTAGCAAGATCTGTTTTGTTCTCGAGGTAACGCATACGGCCCTCGAGTTGCTCGATGCGTCCTCGCACCTGTGCGAGTTGACGGGTCACGGAGAGGACTTCCTCAATGGATCCGCTGCGATCCAGGATTTCGAGATAGCTGGCTTCTTCTGCGCGGGCATTCCGAAGGTTCGCATCCAGATCTACGAACTCCATCGTAATGTCCTGACCCTGTGTGGATTCATGCAGAACCAGGATGGCCAGCTCCTTGATGGCGGAAAC
>WJLE01000211.1 GCA_014728655.1 Candidatus Uhrbacteria bacterium | reverse complement strand
CGCGGTACCGTGGTCACCGGTCGTATCGAACGTGGAAAGATCAATATCAACGAAGAAGTGGAGATCGTCGGTCTTCGCGAGGAACCGATGAAGACGGTGGTGACCGGAATCGAGATGTTCAACAAGCAGCTCGACGAAGGTCTGGCCGGAGACAATGCCGGAATTCTCCTACGCGGAATCAAGAAGGAAGAAGTGGAGCGCGGAATGGTGCTCGCAAAGCCGGGTTCCATTACGCCACACACGGAATTTGAAGCTCAGGTGTACGCACTGAAGAAGGACGAAGGCGGACGCCACAAGCCGTTCTTTAAGGGCTACAAGCCACAGTTCTACATCCGAACCACGGATGTGACCGGGGAATGTACCCTCGCAGAAGGAACGGAAATGGTGATGCCGGGCGATACGGCAAACATCACCGTGAAGCTCATCACACCGGTTGCCATGGAAGAGAAGATGCGTTTCGCCATCCGTGAAGGTGGTAAGACCGTCGGTGCAGGGGCAGTAACCAAGATCATCAAGTAAACTGAAACCGTCTCCCTCGGAATGGGGGAGGCGGTCCGCTCATCGCTCAAAACCGTTTGGTCGATGAGCGGATCGCTTCCAACGATCCGAAGGAAACACCCTAAACGCATGGCAGATACGAAGACCGTAAAAAAGAATGACGCGCATCGCGTACGCATCAAGATTCGTGCGTACGATCATAAGATCATCGATCAGTCCACCCGTACCATTATCGATACGGCGGAACGATCGGGTGCAAGCGTCATCGGTCCGGTGCCACTTCCAACCGAGAAGAAGAAGTGGACGGTGAACCGTTCCACCTTCGTGCATAAGGGTGCGCGCGAGCAGTTCGAGATGCGGATTCACAAACGCATCGTCGACATCCTCGATCCAAACGCAAAAACCATCGATGCTCTAACGAGCTTGAATCTTCCGGCCGGCGTCGACGTCGAAATAAAAATGTAGATTGGCAATCCGCGATCAGCGCTCGGCTACTAGCAATGCATTTGCAGCCGAAAGCGGAAAGCCAATAACCAAAAATCATACGTTCCTCCGCGGAACGATTCCCAAGGAGTAAGTTGCTCCCCGAGATCCGGTAGCGATCTGATGATCGGGGTAACCACGACGAGCGAATGGTCGTGCTAGGGCAGAACCTCCCTGTAGTGCAATCGGAATGCGGATCCACGTCACAATCGAAAAGCAATCGGGAATCACTGACGGTCATTGCCTGCGCCTTGCGCGCAATACCCCCGTATCCCGAATGCGCTTCGCACGCTCCGAAGTCAGAGGCCTGTGCATGAGTTCCCCCTTGTCCTAAACGACAAACTCATGTATAACCCTCTGGCTTTTTGGTCATCTAGGCCAAGTCAGAGCGATGTCCCCTTAGGCGAATGCTTCGAGGGACCAATCCAATGCTTATGAAATTCATTCTAGGTCGAAAACGAGAAATGTCTCAGATCTACCGCCCCGATGGGACGGTTGTTCCGGTTACCTTGGTGGAGGCGGGGCCCTGCGTGATTACGCAGGTCAAAACCACGGAGACCGATGGTTATCAGGCGATCCAGCTCGGTTTCCAACCGGCAAAGAACCTTGCAAAGCCCCAGAAGGGTCATGTGAAGGATCTGGATCCCGTGGGTACGCTTCATGAATTCTGCGTTGAGGAACTGAAGGACTTCAAGCGCGGCGATCAGGTCGAAGCAACGGTATTTGAACCGGGCGATAAGGTTCATGTCCGCGGACGCTCCAAAGGAAAAGGATTCCAGGGTGTGGTGAAGCGTCATGGTTTTCATGGTCAGAAGGCTTCGCACGGTCATAAGGACCAGCTACGAGCTCCGGGTAGTATCGGACCGGGTGGAGTGCAGCACGTCTTCAAAGGAACGCGTATGGCCGGTCACATGGGAGACGACAACGTGACGGTCCGGAATCTGGAAATTGTTGATGTTAAAGATGGCGTGATCGCCGTGAAGGGTGCCCTTCCGGGTGCGCGGAACAGCGTGATCGAAATCGTATCCGTCTAAACCTATGCCGAACGTAAACGTATACAACCAGGAAGGAACAAAGACCGGCAACGTGGACCTGAACGCTGCGCATTTTGGCGTGACGGTAAACGCAGGTCTCATCCATGAAGCCGTGGTTGCGCAGATGGCAAACGCACGACAGCCCGTGGCGAACACCAAGGCGCGTGGAGAGGTTCGCGGAGGTGGAAAAAAGCCCTGGCGTCAGAAGGGAACGGGGCGTGCGCGTCACGGTTCCATCCGATCCCCGATTTGGGTGGGTGGCGGTGTGACCTTTGGTCCTCGAGGCGACCGGAACTACAGCGTAAAGATCAACAAGAAGGCCAAGCGAAAGGCGCTGTTCATGGCATTGTCCGACAAGGTGGTGCAGGAGAAGTTGCTCGTACTCGAGTCCTTCAAGCCGGCCGAAGTCAAAACCAAGGCACTCACGGAACTGCTCCGAAAGCTTCCGATTAAGAAGTCCGTGCTCTATGTGATCCCGGCATCCCGTCCGGAGCTGGTACAGATGGCGCGTAACCTGGATCGAATCCACGTCGTCACGGTGAACACGTTGAACCTGATGGATGTGCTCAAGTACGACACGCTCCTCTTTGAATCCGAAACGGTTCCAGCATTTGAAACCCTGTTTAAGAACGCATAATTCTATGGCATTGTTTGATCGATTCAAGAAAGATGGCAAGAAGCCCGCAGCCCCTGCGGCAAAGGCTTCGGCTGTAAAAACGGATGCCAAGAAACCGGCTCCGGCAACAACGAAAGCAACGCCTGCGGCTGCAACGGACGCGAAGAAGGAGGTCAGCATTATCGATGCGAAGGCCGGTTCCTACGCCCACCTGCTGTTAAAGCCGCATGTGAGTGAAAAGGCCGCCGTGCTTGCGGACAAGGGGATCTACGTTTTCGATGTTCCGGTGAGTGCGAACAAGGTGGAGATCGGAAAGGCCGTGGAAGCAATTTACAAAGTGAACGTCGCGAAGGTGCGCACGCAGCGCGGACTCGGGAAGGCCGTCCGTCGCGGACGGATGACCGGACGTCGCAACGCATGGAAGAAGGCGCTGGTGGAACTAAAGAAGGGACAGACGATCAGTCTCGTCGAAGGAGTCTAAACGTATGCCGATTAAAGTCTATCGACCAACGACCCCAGGACGCCGGAAATCTTCCGTGCAGGACTTTTCCGATATCACGAAGTCCAAGCCGGAGAAGTCTCTGGTACGCATCAAGCGCGAGAAAGCGGGTCGAAACAATAAGGGACGCATCACGGTGCGCCACAAGGGATCGGGCAACAAAAAATATGTCCGCGTCATTGATTTCCGTCGCGAGAAGTTCGACATTCCGGCACGCGTGGAATCCATTGAGTACGATCCGAACCGCGGTGCTCGCATCGCCCTGTTGGTTTACCGGGATGGCGAGAAGCGTTATCTGCTGGCGCCGCAGGGTCTGAAGGTCGGTGCTACGGTTGTGTCCTCTCAGGAAAAGGCGGAGATCGAAGTTGGAAATCGACTTCCAATCGATCAGATGCCTGTGGGTATCACGGTACACTCCGTGGAGCTGCAACCCGGAAAAGGCGGACAGCTTGGTCATGGAGCCGGAGCAAGTATTCAGATTATGGCGGTGGAAGGGAAGTTCGCAACGCTCAAGATGCCTTCCGGTGAAATTCGGATGGTCCCCAAGTCCTGTGCGGCAACGATCGGAAGCGTTTCGAATCCGGACTGGCGACTGGTGCGCTGGGGGAAGGCCGGACGAACCCGCGCACGCGGTATCCGTCCAACGGTTCGCGGAAAGGTGATGAACCCGGTTGATCACCCGCATGGTGGTGGAGAGGGATCCAACCCGATCGGTTTGAAGAAGGGTCCGAAGACCCCATGGGGTAAGAAAGCGATGGGAGTGAAGACCCGATCCAAGAAGAAGGTTTCGAACGCGCTCATCATTCAGCGCCGTAAGAACAAGAAGAAGCGATAAATGCTATGTCTAGAAGTTTAAAGAAGGGTCCTTACGTGGACGCCAAGCTCCAGAAGAAGATCTCCAAGCTCAACGCCGGAGACAAGACGCCGGTCAAAACCTGGGCGCGTGCTTCGACGATTACGCCGGATATGGTGGGATTCGTCATCGCCGTTCACAACGGACGACAGCACGTTCCGGTGCTCATCACCGAGAACATGGTCGGTCATAAGCTTGGCGAGTTCGCTCCAACGCGCAAGTTCGTGAGCCACGGAGGGAAGATGATGAAGGAGCTTTCGCAGAAGAAGTAATATGCAGGTAAACGCACGACTCCGGTATCTTCGCATGTCGCCCCGCAAGGTGCGGTTGGTGATTGATGTGGTCCGCGGACTGCCTGTGCAGGAAGCGGTGCATCAGCTGACGTTCAGCCCCAAGGAGGCGGCCGGTCCGATCCTGAAGCTGCTGAAGAGCGCCATGGCAAACGCCGAGAATAACTACCAGGCGGATCTTGCCACGCTCCGTGTGGCCAAGATTACGGCAGACGGCGGACCAACGCTGAATCGTTGGCGCGCACGTGCATTCGGACGTGCCGCTCCGATCCGAAAGCGAACCAGTCACGTGGAAATTGTTCTGAGCGATGAGGCGCCTGTAGATGTACATGCCTCACAGGTAAGAGGGAAGCGGACGTCCACGAAGCCATCTGCCATCAATGCGAAGAAGACGGATAAGACGTCCAAGGAAAACAACGACGCTGTAAAAAAGGAAAAGGCAGCATCCGGGGACACGCAGAACGCAAAGAAGGAAACCCAGAAGAAACCGGCAGATAAGAAATCCGATAAGCCCGCAACCAATTAAGCCCTATGGGACATAAAGTTCATCCAAAGTCATTCCGGTTAGGCGTCACGATCACGTGGCCGAGTCGTTGGTTTGCTCGCGGTGCAACCTACCGCAAGCAGCTGCAACAGGATCTGGAAATCCGGGAATACGTCAAGAAGCAGCTCAAGGACGGTGCCGTGAGTAAGGTTGCCATCGAGCGCTCACAGGGCGTGGTCGGGATTACCATCCACACCGGCAAGCCGGGATTCGTCATTGGTCGCAGCGCTGCCGGGATCGAGGAGCTTCGCAAGAAGTTGCAGAAGGAGTTCTTCCGCGGTAAGAAGGTCAACCTCCGCGTGGACGTCGTCGAAGTTCCGAAGGCAAACCTGGACGCGGCGATCGTCGCACAACAGGTCGTTTCCGATCTGGAGCGGCGTCTGCCGTTCCGCCGTGCGCTGAAGCAGACCATCGAACGCGTAAAGAAATCCGGTGCCCTGGGGGTAAAGGTCTCCGTGTCCGGTCGTTTGAACGGTGCGGAAATCGCACGTCGCGAGTGGCTGGGTTGGGGAAAGATCCCATTGACCAGCCTGCGTGCCGATATCGATTACGCCAATGCCATGGCGCGGACGCAAGCCGGAGCGATTGGGGTGAAGGTCTGGATCTATCGCGGGGACGTGTTTGAACAGGATCGTTTGTCGATCTATCAGCCAACGACGCCGTCCCGGAATCCGCGCGACCGTCGTCGCGGGGGTGGTCCCGGAGGGGATCGGGGATCTCGTTCGGACCGTGGTCCGGCACCCGGTCCGAAGACCGAACCTACATCCTAACGAACCGATATGTTGATTCCGAAGAAAGTAAAACATCGCAAGTGGCATAAGGGACGCAAGCTGTTCCGAAGCAAGGCAACCAGCAAGTTGACCCTGGCCTTTGGATCGCATGGCATGAAGGCCATGTCTCCGGCGTGGGTCACCTCCCGTCAGATCGAAGCTTGCCGACGCGTCCTGACCCGATACCTGCGAAAGGGTGGAAAGATGTGGATCCGTATCTTCCCGGATCATCCCGTAACCCGGAAGGGAAGCGAGGTGCCGATGGGATCCGGAAAGGGTGCCGTGGAGTACTACGTTTGCGAGGTGAAGCCGGGGATGATGCTATTCGAGATTGACGGGATTCCCGCGGACAAGGCTCGCGAAGCGCTGAAGCTCGCCACCTATAAGCTGCCCTGCAAGGCCTCCGTGATCTCGAAGGATCAATAATCGATATGGATATTAAGGAACTACGTAACCAAAGCCCGAAGCGTCTGAAGGAGCTGGAGGCGAAGGCCGCAGCACAGATCCGCGATCTGCGGTTCACGGTGCTAACGCGTCAGCAGTCGCATGTCCGCGATCTGCGCAAGGCCAAGCGGGATCTGGCTCAGATCCAGACCGTTCTCACGGAGCTCAAGAACAAGGAAACCAAGGAATAACTTACTTATGACTACGACAAAGCGTCGACGACTCAAAGGAACGGTCGTCTCCACCAAGATGCAGAGCACTGCAGTGGTCCGTGTGGACCGTCAGGTTGCGCATCCGGTGTACAAGAAGATGCGCACGGTCTCGAAGAAGTACCATGTGCATGATCCGGAAGGAGCTGCCGTCCCGGGGACGGTGGTGGAATTTGAGGAATGCCGGCCGCTTTCCAAACGGAAGTGTTGGCGTTTCGTCCGTACGGTAACGACGGCATAAACTCTATGGTGCAACATCGATCCATGCTGGTTTCAGCAGATAACAGCGGAGCGAAGAAGCTCCAGGTGATTCGTGTACTCGGCGGATACAAGAAGCGCTACGCGAAGCTGGGTGACCTGGTCACCTGTGCCGTCAAGGAAGCCGTCCCACGCGCAGCCGTGAAGAAGTCCGATGTCGTGCACGCCGTGCTCGTCCGGACGAAGAAGGAGACACGTCGTGCGGATGGGACCTATATCCGATTCGACGAGAATGCGGCTGTGATCGTGGACCGGAAGACCAAGGAACCCAAAGCCACGCGTATCTTCGGGCCGGTGGCGCGTGAACTGCGCGGTCGCGGGTATGCGAAGATCGTATCCTTAGCCCCTGAAGTCCTGTAAGCCTATGAAGTTCGCAGTGAAAACCGGTGACACGGTCAAAATCATCTCAGGGAAGGAACGCGGCAAGACCGGGAAGGTCGTGCAGACGTTCCCGAAGCTCGGACGGATTGTCGTCGAGGGGATGAACACCAGTAAACGCCACCTCCGCGCACGTCGAAGCGGCGAGAAGGGTCAGGTTGTGGAGTTCTCCATGCCCGTCCATGCCTCGAACGTCATGATCGTCGGCGAGGATGGAAAAGCGCGACGCCATAGTCAGCGTCATCTGCAGGGGAAGAAGCAAGCCGTTAAGCATACGGACGCGCCCGCCAAGCAGAAGGACGCAAAGGCAGACGTCGCCAGCAAGAAGTAAATATCTATGAAGTTAGCAGAGACATTTAAGAAGGAGCTCGCACCTGCGTTAAAGACGGAGTTGGGGTTGAAGAACCTGAATGCCGTTCCGACGCTGCAAAAGGTTACAGTCTCCGTCGCCATCTCTCCGTCCAAGCATAAGGACGGAAAGCTCATGGAGACGGCCGGGGAGGTGCTTAAGCGCATCACCGGGCAACAGCCGGTCAAAACCAAGGCGCGCATCTCGATCTCCAACTTTAAGACCCGTCAGGGACAGATCCTCGGATGGAAGGTCACGCTGCGCGGTAAGCGCATGTGGGACTTCGTCGAGAAGCTGGTGCACGTGACGTTCCCGCGTGTCCGCGACTTTCGCGGCATCCCGAAGACCGTCGTGGATCATCAGGGCAACCTGTCCTACGGATTCGTCGAGCACCTGGCATTTCCGGAAGTACGGTCTGACGAGGTCGAGCAGGTTCATGGACTACAGGTCACATTGACGTCGAGCGCTAAGGGACGCGAAGACGGCACGGCACTGTTTAAGGCATTAGGATTCCCCTTTCAGCAATAATTCACTATGGCAACTGAGAATCAACGAGCAAAAGCACGTAAGAAGCAGAAGTTTTCCTCCCGGGAAACGCGACGCTGTTGGCGCTGCGGCCGCAAGCATGGCTACATGCGCGACTTCGATCTGTGTCGCATCTGTTTTAGAGAGCTGGCAAACCGCGGCGAGCTGCCGGGCGTAACCAAATCCAGCTGGTAACCACTATGTATCAAGATCCGATTGCAGACTTTCTGACCCGCATCCGGAATGCGCAGGCCGCCAAAAAGGAAATGGTGGTTGCGCCATCCTCCAAGCTGAAGCGGCACATCGCGAACATCCTTCTGACCGAAGGGTATGTTCAGGATGTCCGTGAGGAGACCGATGGTCCGAAGAAGCAGATCATCGTCACCCTGAAATACGACCAGAAGACTCCAAAGATTCAGGAGATCCGTCGTGTTTCCAAGCCCGGCCTTCGCATCTACCGAAAAGCGCACGAGTTGCCACGTGTGGTTTCGGACTTCGGATTCGCCATCATCAGCACCTCCGCCGGAGTCATGACGAACAAGGAAGCGCGACGGCGTAAGCTGGGTGGGGAGGTCCTTTGTGAAGTTGTTTAAACGCATATGTCCAGAGTAGGAAAGAAACCCATCCAGATCCCGAACGGCGTGGAAGTGAACGTCAGCGGGAAGACCGTGAACGTGAAAGGTCCCAAAGGGAACCTCTCCGTGGAGCTTCATGATCACGTCACCGCCACCGTCACTCCGGAACAAACGGTTCAGGTTGAAGTGAAAGATCCGGACGGGATCGAAGACCGTGCGCTATGGGGCCTGTTCCGTAAGTTGGTGTCGAATGCCGTAGAGGGGGTGGAAAAAGGCTTTGAGAAGAAGTTGGAATTCGTCGGTGTCGGCTACCGCGTGTCCGTATCCGGAAACAAAGTGCAGATGGAGGTCGGATACTCTCATCCGGTGAACTACGACCTGCCGGAAGGGGTAAAGGCAGAGGTCGAGAAGAATATCCTTACGATCTCCGGCATGGATAAGCAGGCCGTTGGCGAGGTCGCGGCGCAGATCCGCAAGGTCCGTCCACCGGAACCGTACAAGGGCAAAGGCATCAAGTACGTTGATGAAGTGATCCGTCGCAAGGCCGGTAAGGCGGCCAAGGCGGGCGCATAAACCATATGAATATTACGAAACGTAACCAATCCCGAACCCGACGCACCGTCCGGACGCGCGCAAAGATCAGCGGAACGGCCGAACGACCACGTCTGGCCGTGTACCGTACGACGCAGCACATCTCCGCGCAGCTGATTGATGATGCCTCAGGGAAGACGCTGGTCTCCGCATCGGATCGAGAGCTGGACAAGAAGACGGCAACGGACCTGAAGCCGGTGGAACGCGCCGCAGCAGTCGGGAAGCTCGTCGCAAAGAAAGCAGCGGAGCAGAAGATCTCCACCGCCGTTTTTGATCGCCGGGATAAGCGGTACCACGGACGCGTAAAGGCCCTGGCGGATGGTGCGCGTGAAGGCGGACTGAAGTTTTAATCAACATCCATATGACGGAAGCAGCAACACAACCAAAAGGGAACGCAGCGCCAACGGCGAATGCGAACGGCCCAAAGAAGGACGCTCGATCCTTCCGGCTTCGTCGCGGACCGAATGATCGGCGCGGAGGCGGACGATTCGGGAAGCGTCGGGATCCGAGAGCGGATATCCCGGAGCAGTCCGATTATGAGGAAAAGACCCTCGAGATCTCGCGCGTCACGCGTGTGACGGCCGGTGGGAAGCGCATGCGCTTCCGTGCACTCGGGATCGTTGGGAATCGTAAGGGCCGCGTCGGTTTTGGGCTCGGCAAGGGTCTCGACGTAGCCGGTGCCACGAGTAAGGCGTTTGCGCAGGCACGGAAAAGTCTCATCACCATCCCAATGAAGAACGAGACGATTCCACACGAGATCGTCATGAAGTTCGGATCCGCCAAGGTTCTACTGAAGCCCGCCCCTAAGGGAACGGGAGTGAAGGCCGGCGGCGCCGTTCGTCAGGTACTGGAAATCGCAGGCATCCCAAACATCGTTGCGAAGATCATGGGTTCGCCGAACAAGGTGAACAACGTGAAGGCAACCATTAAGGCGCTGTCCGAACTGCGTCAGCCGCTAAAGGCGGCAACGGATGGAAAGGACGAGGGCAAGGAGAAGAAGACAAAGGAATCCAAGTCTAAAAACGCATAAGTATGGCAGTCTCATTACACGAACTCAAGCCCGCTGATGGCGCTCGTTCACGGAGCAAGCGTATCGGTCGTGGTGAAGGTAGCGGCAAAGGCAAGACGTCCGGCCGCGGCATGAAGGGTCAGCGCGCCCGCTCCGGCGGGAAGAGCGGTCTGAAGCTCAAGGGGATGAAGCAGATGCTGCTCCGGATCCCGAAGAAGCGCGGATTCAACAGTGGGCGTATCCATCCGTCGACGATCACCCTGTCACAGCTGGATCGCTGGTTTGAGAATGGAACGGAAGTGACGGTGAAGAAGCTAAAGGCACAGAATCTGATCCCTTCCAACGTGCCAACGGCAAAGGTGGTGAATACCGGGAAGCTGACCAAGGCGCTAACGCTCGTCGGTTTGCTGGCAACCCCAAAGGCCGCGGATGCGATTCAAGCGGCCGGTGGAACGTTGCAGGAAGCGGCAAAAAAGGAAGTAAAGAAGTCCGCTAAGCAGAAGGTGGCCAAGAAGACGACGACGAAGTAGGATGGCTCGTACGTCGTGAAGTCGTATCGTCATCACAGGGTCGTCCTCCATCCGTAATTCGAAATCCGAAATTCGCAATTCATTCCTATGTGGCAAAAACTGCTCCAAGCATGGAAAATTAAAGAGGTTCGAAACAGCCTACTCTTCGTCGTTCTGATGATGGTGCTGTTTCGGTTTCTGGCGAATATCCCGCTTCCGGGTGTGGATATCGTGGCATTGAAGCAGTTTTTTGCATCGAACCAGGTTCTGGGTCTCTTAAACCTCTTTTCCGGCGGTACGCTGGAAAATTTCTCCGTGATTGCCATGGGGGTGGCGCCGTTTATCACGGCGTCCATCATCTTCCAGCTATTGGGCATGATTGTGCCGAAGATCGAAGAGCTGCAGAAGGAAGGGGAGGCCGGTCGTCAAAAGATTACACAGTGGACGCGGATCACAACGATTCCCCTGGCCATCATTCAATCGATCGGAATCATTTCGCTCATGAATTCCAGTCCGGTGCCGATTCTCACACGACAGGATCCGCTGTTTTACGTAACGATCGTCATGACGGTGACGGCCGGAACGATTTTCCTGATGTGGATCGGAGAGCTGATTTCGGAAAAGAAGGTTGGAAACGGAATTTCCTTACTCATTTTTGCAGGTATCGTCTCTAGCTTGCCGTCCACGATCCAGCGCGCGCTTGTCACGTATGATCCGTCCCAGCTCATGACATGGCTCAGCTACATTGGGATCGCCGTGATCACCGTCGTGGGTGTGGTCTTTATTTCCGAGGCGCAGCGGAACGTGCCGATTCAGTATGCCCGTCAGGTGCGGGGCATGGGTTCCGGTGTGGCAACCCATATGCCGCTTCGCGTACTCATGGCAGGAGTGATCCCGATCATCTTTGCCATTTCGCTTCTGATCATGCCAACCATGGTGGGCCAGTTCTTCCTGACTGCAAAAACGCCTTGGATCGCAGAAGCCGCACGTTGGCTCCTGACCATCCTACAAAATCAGCTCATCTATGGCGCGCTGTACTTCCTGCTAGTTGTTGGATTCACCTACTTCTATACGGCCGTGATCTTTAAGCCGGAACAGGTGGCTGAGAACCTTCAGAAACAGGGGGGGTTCATCCCCGGGATCCGTCCGGGCGTTCCGACGGCAGATTATCTGCAGCATGTGATCAATCGCATTACCTTTGCCGGATCGATTTTTCTCGGATTGATCGCCGTGTTACCGGTGGCCATGCAGGCCTCGACCGGGTCCTCTACGTTCGCCATCGGCGGCACCTCACTCCTGATCGTGGTAACGGTGATCATTGAATCCGTGAAACAGGTAGAGTCCCATGTGACCATGCGGGAGTACGACGTGTACTAGGTTGTAAGTTGCAAGTGGCCAGCTGTCCGTCGTTTTATCTTGCTAGACGATGGGTGACTGGTCACTTTTTCATTTCGTCGCGTATACTCAGGGCAGATCGGTCGTCGGTCGTCGGTCGT
>WJLE01000210.1 GCA_014728655.1 Candidatus Uhrbacteria bacterium | reverse complement strand
CAGATGTCGCGCTCATCCTCTATCCGCGCCTGACCACCGGCGGGAAGAATGCCACGCTGCTCCGGCGGGCGCAGGCTGTACGTGTGCGGCAACAACCCTACGGGCAAACCTTTTTTATCCTGGCCTTCCACCAGACCAATGCCATAGACCACCGGGCGCTCCGTGCCCTTCAACCGGTGCACGGTAGAGATAACAACGTGCCCGGACCAGTCGCCATTTTTGGCAGCTTCTGCAGCCTTGCGTGCCTTCTCGACGTAGTCAACGAATTCAGGCACAGTCTCAAACTCTCTGGCAATATCAATGACCGTTTCTAAGTCATCAATCTTGCCGCTATCGTTGGCCTGGCCGCCGATAAGTCCTTCGTCGGCAGCTAGGTATTTCTCATAGCAATCTTCCATAATCATCCGCAGCACCATGTGCAGCGGAGAAACCTCAAGTTCTGCTTGAAGGCTTGACACGAGGTAATCCATGTCCTCAACCCCAGGGCTGTAGGAACGACGCTTGCGCGCCGCAACCCAGCGCTGTGTGTATGACGGCCTGCCCGTCTCCGGGTGCTGACAAGCTTTCTTAAACGCCTTGCCAAGGTACCGGTGATGGCAATATTCGCCTTGCTGTTTGCCCCATGGGTGAACAAACTCGTTGGATGCGATGTTCAGCACCCGCTCGAAAGCCTCGTCATCGTTCTCATTGAAGGCCAGGCGCAAGTAGGCGATGAAATCCTGAACATGCTTCATGTGCCAGAACGACCCGCCAGTCAAGTTGATGTACGGTACCTCAAGCTGCACCAGCGGGCCTTCAACATAGCCGGTCTGTGCACAGGTGCGCGCGCCGATGAAAAAATCATCCGGCTCACGTCCTTTGTCAATAGCTTGCTTGATGCGTAGTGCTACGGCTTTGGCCTCACTCACTGGCGAATTATGCATCTCGAAGTCAAACTCAACGCCCTCCGGCGCACCAGGGCACGGCTCAACCTGTTTCAAATAGCGGGCCGCATAAGGCCCATTGAACGTCCCGTCGAGGCAGTACGGGCACTGCCCTTCTTCGGTTTTACCGGTGCCCAAACATTCCGGGCAATCCATGTTATAGTTGTGGTGGATCAGGCGTGAGTAGGTTTCAATGATCGCGCCAGTGCTGCGGTAGTTGATGCCGAGCTTGACGGTGTTGCCGCTTGGATAAAGGGCCTCAAATCCGTCGTACAAGTTTTTCTCAGGCGTCGCGCCCAAAAAGCGATACAGAAGTTGATCGGTATCCCCAACGATAGTGATGTTGTTTTGTGGGGCCGCTAGTGTAGTCAAAATGTACATCGCCTGCCCGTTGGTGTCCTGACCCTCATCAATGAGAACATACTTGATACGGGCTTGCCACTTTTCACGGAAGGCCCTATCCTTGTGAAGCCTCTGCTCCACGTCGAACAACATATCCGCAAACGTGATCACGCCGTTACGCTTGCACCACGCATCAAACTTCTTGCGAGCCTGATGCAGTTTCGTTCCAACAAGTTCACCAAATTTGTCACGAATGCTACCGAAAAATTTCATGTCGTCGGCAGATGACAGCCCGTTGTGTTTGGCTGTGTCGATGTAGGACATGACCTCTTTCCAACCAGGCCGGTTCAACGCCTGAGGCCACAGCTCTTCAGCGATTTCCTGAATCGCTGCTTTGAGCATCCAGGGCTTGACGCGCCCTTGATAGTCCGGCACCACACGCCGATCCCCGTCTTTGCGCAACATGTACAGGCAAAGCGCGTGGATCGTGTTGATCTGCCGAATCTCATCACTCTTGGGATCATCGTCGCGAAGTGCGCGCATCATCGGGCTCACGCTACAGATACGCTCCAAACCTTCGTCGGCCATCGCACGCGAGAACGTAACCGATACGATCTCGTCGGGCTCGGCTCCGCAGTGAAGCAAATAAGCATAGCGGTTACTCAGCAAAAACGTCTTGCCGGTACCCGGCGCAGCCAAAACGCGTAAAGGCGTCTGCACATCTGCGTATAGCGCTAACTCCTGTTGCGGATTAGGGCGTCGAGACGGCCTAAAATCACCGCTTGAATCT
>WJLE01000209.1 GCA_014728655.1 Candidatus Uhrbacteria bacterium | reverse complement strand
TTCACCTCATCCAAACCTAGGGCTGCGAACACGAACGGTTGCGATTCCAGTCTCCAGGCTGCCTGATGATTTCGGATCTTGCGTTGTAATTGGAACAGTGTTGAAAGACGGATGCGTTCCAGTTCAATCGCTTCCGGGTCATCTAACAGCAGTTGATAGAGCCCCTGTTTTTTTAAGGACATCCGTTCCGTTGGAACGATCACCTGATGACGGTATACGAGCGCAAACGCCTGCGGGGATCCGGATGCTTGAATACGAACACCGATCAGGATCGGGAGATGGGAATCCGTTCGTAATGCTGCACGCCAGGAATCGGGTAGATCCGTGACGAGCGTGCTGGGTAAGTCGATCTGTGCGGGTTTGAGCGTAACGAGCAGCATTCGGTTCGTTGGAAGTTTTACGGTCATGATCTGTGAGAGCAACCACCCACCTGCAAATGTAATGACGAGGATAGAAGCGATGCCAACCATGACCCACTTCCAAAGACCACGGCCTTTGGGCGCCGTGCCATACGCCAGGATGGCGCTGCCTTTTGGGGGTTGGTTAAAGGTATGATCCATGGGGTGAACAGGTGTATAGAGAACGGGTTGATTAGAGATCAAACGTCGAAGGGCGTAGCTTGGTTAAACAATGGTTATCACTTCTGTTCCAATATTCCTATACGCCCATTGAACTGTTCTGCACGACCAGTCACTGTTTACCGAAAAGGCGACCGCTGTGGGGCGATCGCCTTCTTCGATCTATTTACAGAGGCCGTCGTGGGCTGCTGGGACGATCGCCACGTGGTGGGCGAGGGCCTCGATCACGATCGCGGTGCGGAGGGCCGTTGCGACGCGGTGGCCGACTTTGAGAGGAGTCCTGATTTGGCTGATAATCCGGTCGGGCTCGTTTCATCGACAGGTTGATGCGGCCCATCGAATCGATCTCGTAGACCTTTACCGTGACCTTGTCGCCAACGTTCACGACATCCGTCACCTTATTAACCCGTTCCGGGGCCATCTCGGAGATGTGAACCAACCCTTCCTGCTTCGGTAGAACTTCCACGAATGCACCGAAGTCCATGAGTCGTGTCACCGTTCCTTCAAAGACTTCTCCAACGCTGATTTCGCGCGTCAGGTTATGGATCCATTCCTTGGCCTTCTTCATCCCGTCCGGTTCTGGGGAGGTGATGAACACGGTGCCATCGTCTTCGATATCGATCTCCACACCGGTTTCGGCAATGATCTCCTGGATCATTTTTCCGCCGGGACCAATCACGTCGCGGATCTTATCCGGGTTGATCGTCATGGTTTCGATCCGTGGTGCGTACGGACTCAATTCCGCTCGTGGTTCCGGAATGATACCCAGCATGTTGTCCAGGATGTCACTGCGTCCTTGCTTGGCCTGATGTAACGTCTTAACGACAGCCTCCCATGGAAGGCCCTTGGTCTTCGTGTCCATCTGTACGGCAGTGACGCCGTTCCGTGTTCCGGTAATCTTGAAATCCATCCCGCCCTTACCGTCCTCCAGATCCTGGATGTCCGTAAGGATCTCAAATTTCTGCGTTTCTTCATCCAGTGCAATCCCCATGGCCACACCGGCAACCGGCGCTTTAATCGGTACACCGGCATCCATGAGCGCTAACGTACTTCCGCACGTCGATGCCATGGAGCTGGATCCGTTCGATCCCAGAACCTCGGAAACGGTGCGGATGGTGTATGGGAAGTCCTCGCGTGGCGGAAGGACGGCCATCAGGGCACGTTCCGCAAGTGCTCCGTGACCAATCTCGCGTCGGCCGGGTCCGCGGTTCGGCTTGGCCTCCCCAACGGAATAGCCGGGGAAGTTATAATGATGAAAGTACCGCTTCTTAATCTGATACTCCATGGTATCCAGCGTCTGCTCCATCCCCGGTGCGCCCAGGGTGGCCGTGGTGAGAACCTGTGTTTCGCCGCGTTCAAACAGCCCACTTCCATGCGTGCGTGGCATGACGGCCACCAGACTGCGAAGGTCTCGGACATCGGTCAGGCTGCGGCCGTCCACACGCTTCTGTTCTTCGATGATCGCACGGGTCACTTCGCCGTTCAGCAGTTCTTTAATCCAGTCTCCGACCAATGCAACATCTTCAGCGGGAACACCTTCCGCTTCCAGTCTTTGAATCAGCGCGGCCTGCAAATCCACCTTTGCCTGCTTACGATCTGCCTTGGTCATCAATTTCTTGGACCAAATCACGGATGGTGCCAGTTCTCGAACGAGTGCCTGGCATTTCTGTTTCAATGTCAGTGCATGGGTTCGTGTTGCGAGTGTTGCTTCGTCCAGATCCTTTGCAGGATTCCATTTTGCTTTACCATGCTGTTCTGCAACGTGATTGATTAGGTCAATAACCGGGGAAAGAGATTCCTGCGCCAGCTTCATCGCCTCCAATACAACGTCTTCTGGAAGCTCGTTTACACCGGCCTCAACCATGATGGTTTTGTCACGTGAACCGGCAACGACCAGGTCCAGATCCCCTTCATCGATCTGTTTGTAGGTTGGCATGACGATGAGTTCTCCGTTCACGCGCCCGATTCGGACGGCGGCAATCGGTCCATCCCAGGGGATGTCACTTAGCATCAGTGCACAGCTTGAGCCGATGAGTCCCGGAACATCGGCGTCGTTCTCCTGGTCATGACTGAAGACGGTGGTAACCACCTGCACATCGCGGCGGATTGTATCGTCAAACAGCGGACGGATGGCACGGTCAATCAACCGTCCGCTAAGGATTGCTTCATCCGTTGGTCGACCCTCGCGTTTGATGAACCGGGAGCCTTTAATGCGTCCCGCAGCATACATGCGTTCTTCGAAATCCACCTGGAGGGGAAAGAAATCAATACCCTGCCGATCACTGGTGCCCATTGTTGCGGCACAAAGCGCCACCGTATCGCCGAAGCGAATCGTGCAAGAGCCGTTTGTCTGCTGTGCCAACAGTCCTACGCCGATCGTGAGCTGGCGGCCAGCAAAATCAATTGAATACTCGTGTTGAGTTTCCATGGGTTAGATGGAAGCTCTTCAACAGACACAATCCGCTCAATCTCTGTCTTGAATCGCGAATCACTGTCTGCCGAAGAACATCCCGTTTTAAGGTTTAGGATTAGGTTTAGGGTGAGGAGTGTTGATTCCCAACCCTAATCCTAAGCCTAAGTCGTGACGCGAACCTTGCGCGCTCCCCCGCTCTTCGTAGGAGGTCGGCGCCGTCCTTTACTCACCTTCGTTTCCGTCTTCTGATCCTCAGTCTCATCACTATCGAACGATTTATTACCTGTACGTCCTTCATCGCTGACACGTTTCTTCGATGTTCGGACCCGGCCACCGGAAACCATTAGGAGTTCTGCGGGGTGTTCGGAAATGTCGAAGTAGATATCCACGGACTCTCGGAGTAGCTTGGATGTGGATTCACTGAACGCCGCAACCTCCACATAGATGCTCTTGCTCTTGAGATATTCCACCAGCGGAACAAAGTCTCCATCACCGGTTACCAGGATGACGCTATCGACACGCTCCGAAAATTTGATGGCGTCCACGGCAATCCCCACGTCCCAGTCTGCCTTACGTTCTCCGCTTGCGAACTCGATGACATCTTTGGATTTAACCTCGATCCCACTCGCGGTTAGCGCCTCAAAGAATCCTTTCTCTTCACCGGTTTTGGATGTGGCAACATACGCAATGGAGCGAACCAGGTTCCGGTCTCCGACGAGCGTTTCCACCAGCTTTCCAAAATTCAAATGCGCTCCGTACAGGTGCTTTGCGGAGTGGTACATATTCTGCGTGTCGATAAGCACGACAACGCGTTGATCTGGGCGTTTAATCATGGGATCTGCCGGATCTGCTGGAACGAATCGTGGTATAAAAAGTCACAGGGGCTTTATCAAAATGCGTTCCATCCGGTGTAGGAGATGATAGGGGAGTGAGGGCAACTTGTCAAGGTAGGGATCGAGATAGGATGGATAGATGATGAGTTCCTGCTTCCATCTTCCCTCATCCACGCTCCCTACCAAAAAGGAGCAGGCTGCTCCTACTCCTTACTCCTTATATCCACATCCCTAAACCTTAAGCGTGGCCATCAGGTCATCGTACGCCTTGGAGTCCTCGCGCTTGAGGTGCTTCATAAGCTTTCGGCGTTCGCTCACCTTCTTGATCAATCCGCGGCGGGAGCTGAAATCCTTCTTATGACTACGAAGGTGCTCGGTGAGATCTTTGATCTCTGCGGTGAGGATGGCGATCTGGACCTGTGGGGAACCCGTGTCCGTCTCGTGCGTCTTAAACTTTTCAATAATGCGCTTCTTCTTCTGTGCGGTCAGCATAGCTCTGTCGGAATCTGACATCGATTGCTGGATCCGACGTGAATCCAACACCCATGCCAGCTTCCGGATACGCGTTTCCTCTAGCCTGGGCCGGAAGAAACGTATGAATGAGTGGCGAGAATGTAGCAAAGAACCAGCCCCGCGTCAATGGAAATCAAAACACCCCCAGTCCGGACCCGGGGGTGCGAGCGGAATACCACGATGTGTAACGTTGATGGAGTTCAGCGGCTAGGTGCAGTAGATCTGAAACGCCAGGATCACACCATCCAGCTCGGCAACGCAGCTGTGTAACGTATCCGTTTCAAGCATGTGACGCAGATGTCGCAGCAGTTTCATCATCTGAGCAGTGGTGCGCGTGGCGTCGTAGGCTTGTTGATAGGTCCGGCGTTCGTTCTTCGACATGCCTGATGCATATAGGATCTGGCTAAACCGATGACGTTCTACGGATTGTTGCGCATCAAACCGTTCGCAGTGCGGGTGATCGTTTTTGGCGACGAGACCGCAGATGCTGCAGCAGGGGAGGTGGTGAACAAGTGCATCCCGTTTGGGGATGTTGAATGCCGGTTTGCCCATGGTATTCCTTTGTTAGGGTGCCAAAAAACGTTAAAGCGATTGTTTGGCTTTGTCAAGCCAAAAAGGCATGGAAGAGTATTTTGCGACTCATTATGGTAAACTGGGTAGTAGACAGGTGAATAAGTGGATAGATGAATCGGTGTAGATGGGTTGAATTGTTGTAAATCGATTCACTGAACGTCACCACCTATGCACTCATACACGTATACACCGATTCACCCAGCTTCCTCATGTCCAAAAAACTATCCTCCTATCTCCGGCAGTTTCTGGAATATTTGGAAATTGAAAAAGGTCGTTCTCCCATGACGTTGCGGAATTACGAGTTCTATCTGCAGCGCTTCTTTGACTGGGCTCATGATCCGGCAGCGGATCAGGTGACCGGGGAGATGGTTCGACAGTACCGTCTTTACCTCAACCGTTTGCAGGATGGTCGTGGCGGGACGTTAAAGAAGACGACACAGAACTATCATCTCATCGCCCTGCGGTCGTTTTTGAAGTATCTGACGAAGATGGATGTAAAAACGCTGGCATCGGATAAGATAGAGCTGGCGAAGCAGGGAAGTCGCGACGTATCGTTCCTGGATAGCTCAGACCTGTCGAACTTGCTGGAGGCACCGTTAAACAGTGATGCACCGGAACAGATCCGTTACCGTGACCGCGCGATCCTGGAACTGTTCTTCAGTACGGGTCTGCGTGTGTCCGAGCTTGCGAATCTCAAAATGGATCAGGTGAATCTGGATCGGGAGGAATTCACTGTGCGCGGGAAGGGGGACAAGACGCGTGTCGTTTTTCTATCCAATCAGGCGAAGTACTACATCAAGGAGTACCTTGATATCCGTGATGACGACGCCCCCTATCTGTTCGTGCGACATGACCGGGCTAAGAACGATGCGAAGGAAGTGGGTCCGTTGACTCCGCGTTCCATTGAGCGAATGGTGCATCGATACGCCGTGATGTCCGGAATACCAAAGACGGTCACGCCGCATACGTTGCGTCACTCGTTCGCCACGGATCTACTGATGAATGGCGCAGATATTCGTTCCGTACAGGTGATGCTGGGTCATGCATCAATTACCACGACACAGATTTATACACACGTAACGAACCAGCAGTTGCGAGACGTGCATAAGGCTTTTCATGCTAAACGACGTGAGGATGAGTGATGAGTTCTCAGCTTTTAGCTTTTGGATTTCAGCTTTATACTAAGGGCTGATCAGCGATCAGCAAAATCTATGCCCAAAAAAGAAAATCCCTTTCCAACTCCGGGAAAAAAAGACGTGTCCCCAGGATTGATTCTCACTGCAGAACTCGTAGAGCGCATGCCAACGCGCGGAGAGGAAATTGTTCGGTATGAAATTGGTAGGCGTGAACGGGATCGTGTGCTGATGTCCCAGACGAAAAACCTAATGAGCTGGCATCCGTGGAACACGGTTCGATTGCTCCTGCTTTCCGGTGTTGGTGCCTTTGCACTGGCATGGTTGCTGAGCCTCATCGTGGAGATTGCAAAACTGTATAACGCGGCCATCAATGTGTTACAAATCGACGTACCATTCCTGGATACGCAGGTCTTTGATCTTCGTGAGGCGCTTCCATCGCAGGCGTTCGGATTCATTCAGCGACTACCCGACTTCGGTGCTGTCGAAGCGATCTACTTCGGTCTGCTGGTCATGTTTGCGATCGCTGTGATCAAAGGTCTGTTTATTCTGTTCTACTGGAATCAGATCAAGCTACTGATTCAGGCAGATCAGGAGATTGATGCTGAGCTGGAGACGTTGAACGCGTGGTTGAAGGAGCTTGGTGGAGAAAGGTTGTTATTGAAAAAAGCAAAGGAGTAGTAAGGAGTAGTATTGACAAATTGGCTTAACGCGTTAAGATTGATCAGATCAAGCCCCGGTAGCTCAATGGATAGAGCGTCGGTGTTCTAAACCGTAAGATGCGGGTTCGACTCCTGCCCGGGGTACCACAAAAAAATCATCCGCCGTTGGTGATGATTTTTTTGATTGCGCGTTTCGAATTGCGAATGATGCATTCTGCATCATCGACCGCTCAGGATTTCATGCTCACACTCCACATGAATTCAAACAACTGTTTTAGGCTGAATGCGAGGTCCGGAGAGTGGATGGCATAGGCCGCACCTTCCTTTTTTGTAGAAACGATGCCCACGCTCTGCTCGTAGATGTAGATAGAGGACTTCAGGTCCACGTACGCGGGAAGGTAGCGAATACTTCTTAGATAGTTTGCCTCTTCCGTAAATACGGGGAGTCCTTTGACGTTCTTCGATGCGACGCGCAACGAGCGTGAATGAATCTTCTGTTTCACGCGCCGTTCCACCCATTGCTTCATGTACGTGCGGTCAACCGTTTGCAGGGTGAGTTCTGGGGGTGAGAAATAGAGATATTCCTCTTTAACAGTCCGCAGGATGTCTTCGTAAATCTCTCGTGCAGCCAGTGGTCCGGTATAGAGCTGAACAAACGGCTGCTGACCCGCCTCCGCGTAGAGCGCCATAAAGTCCGGCAGCAGATCCTTGAGCTGCTCTTTCTGATTGTCCATGCGCTTGTAGAGTTCTTTGGGGTGGAGCGGCACAAAGACGCTGCGTTTTCCGTGCTTGATCGTACGAAGATACCCACGCTCCTCCAGGACACGAAGGTTGTCGTACACGGCTGTACGGTTCATCTTCATGCGTTTCGCGATCTCTCCCGCTGTCGCCTCACCAAGCGAGAGCGAGGTCAGATAGATCTGTGCGCGTCGTTCGTCTAGGCCCGTGGATTCCAGCCAGGTTTGTAGATTAGATTGCATAGCGTCAATTATTTTTGACGAACATAGCATAAAATATTTTGCTGAAATAAGCAATATTTATTCAGTACCATTTTTTAAATCAAAATTATTTGCCGAAGTATTACGAAACATTCTAGGCTTACCTCGTACCTTCACAAACGGAGAAGATCTCATGATGGCAAGACGATGGTGTCAGGGGCAGTTGGATGCATCCGCCGTGTTCCATGCGCTTCAAAAGAGCGAATGGGTCGGGATGGCCGAAGAGCTTGCAGAGCTTTCGGATGAGGATTTCGAACAGGTCCTGCTCGCCTTCCGCGTCTACCGCCGAGCGGACCGCGATCAACTTGCATCGCTCTCTCCGAAGCGTCAGGAGAAGCTTCCAAAGAGTCGCAAGCAGATTCGGAGCGTGGGGTAATGGGCACAAAAACGCGCACGCAAAATGTGGTCCAACAGAATCCTTCGTCCAAAGCGCTTCATACTAAACATCTGCTCGATCTGGCAGATGAGATGGCAGAGATGTCGGAAGACGAGTTTCGATTGACGATCGCAGCATTTAGGAGCTATCGGCGCGCCATGTTGTTGGATCGTGCGCAGGAACCAAAGTAATTTTCGGAAGGAGGAGAGTCATGTGTGGAACGAGAAGTAGCGTACCGGATAGGCTTAATGCCGTTGGCATCCTACATGCTCTGGAAAAGAGCGATTGGATCGATGTCGCTGAAGAGCTTGCCGAGCTGACCGCCGGTGAGTTTGAGGAGTTGATTGATGCATTTGAGCTGTATCGTTCTGCGAAGCATCGCAGGAGCGCTCAGCGCAATAGGTTTCCGCAACGAAAGCGCAAAACGTAATCCGAAGCGCCTCACGCAGGCCGAAGCATTCTCCTGCGTTGGCCTTCTCATGGCCCTTCGGAATGCACCTGAAGAGTCGGTTGCAAATATCAGATACATGCGCGGGTAAATCACATGCAAACCGTTCCCAAACAAAATGAGCTCAATCAAATCTTGTTCGAAGAAGTTAGTTCCGGTAGATCGGATGACGTGGTGAGCGCGGCACGTTGCCTTCTCTTAGGTGGGGTTTGGAAAATCCGGAATGGAGAGGAGGTCTCGCTTGAGCTGGACGGACGAATCGTTGCGCGTATGGATCGCGAACGATTCCAGTTGGCGCTCGAAGTTATGATTCGTTACTACCAGGAAGCCTATAAACAGGGGCTTCTGGAAAAACCGGAACTCAACATTTTCCTCTTTGAGGAAGAATCTAGCAGTGGTTCGTCGAACTTAAACTAGAGGGGCATCATGTGTTCCTCTGGCAATTTAATCATCTTTTCGATGAAACGGTTTTAGCCGAGGTGACGAATGGAGTTCCTGAACTTACCGATGCGTAGCGTCGGTACCTGTGCGGAGACGATGCCTCAATCCTTGATGGGACCGAGACTACAAACACCCCGACGGGTATCGTATCCGTAGCCCCGGCGACACGGGCTGCAATGCTCGCGAAACTTTCAGCCTCATATGCCGAAATCTTCTACGGGAAATTGATCTGACTTTTTCCGAAGTGCCTCACGTAGGATCTCACTCAAACCGCATCAAACTGGTGCGGTTTGGTTTATGGGATCGAAACGCTATACTGACCTTCATAACGTTCATCCCTATGCTACGTACCCTGTTACCCATCCTTTTTCTAGCGTTTATCCATCTTGGATTTGCCGGCATGGTCAGTGCGGCGAATCTGTCTCAAACCCTCTCCGGCCGCATTCTTCTTCAGGTCGAGGAGAATGGAGAGGCTTGGTACGTGTACCCGGATGACCAAAATCGGTATTTCCTCGGTCGACCTGCTGATGCGTTTAATATCATGCGTAGTCTTGGACTCGGCATCGCGCACAACGAACTCGTCGGGTATCAGAACGGTTACTTTCCAAGTCGCTTAGCCGGTCAGATCTTGCTCGACGTAGAGCAGAACGGAGAGGCCTACTATATCAATCCGATCGACATGAACGACTATTACCTTGGTCGTCCTGCGGATGCATTCAATGTCATGCGCGAGTTAGGACTCGGTATCTCCAATGCTGATCTTGGCACCCTCCAGACGGAGGGCGCGTTGCCGGAAACGACTTCAACACCAACCGTTGAAGTTTCTCCGGAGGTTACCCTTTCGACCGGAGTCGTGGATACGAATCAGAGCAAGTGTTATGGAACGTCCTCGCAGATGAGCTGTCCATCCTCCGGTCAGAGCTACTACGGACAGGATGCGCAGTATGCCGGAGCTCAGCCATCGTATACCGAAAACGGGGACGGAACGGTGACGGATAACGTCACGGGACTGATGTGGATCCAGGATCCCGGAGAGAAGGTCAACTATTACACGGGGATCGCACAGGCGAACGGTTACACGTTTGCCGGATATTCCGATTGGCGCGTGCCAACGATCAAGGAGCTGTACTCCCTCATGGATTTCACAGGAACGGATCCATCCGGAGATGAGCGTGGGGCAGTTCCATTCCTGAATGATGATGTCTTCGTGTTTGAATACGGTGATG
>WJLE01000208.1 GCA_014728655.1 Candidatus Uhrbacteria bacterium | reverse complement strand
TGCTAAGCCTGATCTTTTCATCTTGGACTTGGTAGACTAGGCGATGTTCCTCGTCAATCCGTCTGGACCAACAACCAGATAGGGAGAGCGAACCGGGGTCAGGCCTTGACAATTGACAGAAGCGAGAAATTCAGAATACAGAATTCAGGAGACAGAAGTTAGGATACAGGGGTCAGGTGTCAGGGATCAGGGATCAGAAGAAAAAAGTAAACGATATTTGGCCACAGACCCACACGGACGGACACGGACAGCCGAGCGATTGTTCGGCCAAATGTCATGTTTTCTCTGCGTCTCTGCCCGATGATATGTTTTGATATTTTTTCCCGCGGAGACGCTGAGGGTTACCGGCTTGAATTCAATAGTGATAGCGGCATGCTAAGAGCCTGATCTTTTCATCTTGGACTTGGTAGACTAGGCGATGTTCCTCGTCAATCCGTCTGGACCAACAACCAGATAGCTCATGTTTAAGAGGCTCGGGTTTCCCGGTGCCCTTATAGGGGTGTCGCTGGATCTCTTTGATGAGTTTGATGATTCGAAGAGCCTTTTTGCGGTCTTTATCAATCCACCACGCCAAGTCGTCGAAGGCTGATGGATCAAACTCCAAGCTTTTCACACGCTTCCTCCAAGGGGATGCCCTCTTTGCGGTTTTTTGCTTCCAGGAGACGCTTCCTCATCGTCTCGCTCTTGAGGAGGTATGCGGTTTCTTTTTCAGATTGGAGCTCTTGCCAAAGCTCAATAGGTATGATTACCCCTGTGACATTGTCATTCTCATCGGAGATATATTGAATTTGTGTCATGGTAACCTCCTGATTTCCGGCAGGACCTTTCTTGTCAGCACCGGTAACCTGTTTTTTAGATGTATCTACACCCTAATGTTGTAAAAGTTGAGGATGCTGTAGATGCAAGGCGTTAAGGGTGAGGCTGTAGTCAGCTACGCCGAACCCTTAACAACACAGCAGATGCAGCATACTCGGCTTTCCTGAAGGGTAAGAAACATGGATGTTTTTTTCCGTTCTCTGGATGTCATCAATAGTGAATTCGACGATATCGCTCAAAACGCGCTGAAACACTGCTCAGTATTGCTTTTCAACCCATTCTGACATGTTTCTTATACAACGTCAGGGTGAAGATAGCACGCTTGAACCAAGATGACAATTACCTACGGGGTGGTGGAGGGGATAAGGAGAACGGCTCAGGGCGCAAGGCGGGAGTAGAGACGAAGGCATAGGGCGTAAGGCGTAGGGCGCAGGGCAAGGAGAAGCAGAGGATAAGAAGTCAATTACCAGGGGCCTGGGCATAGAATGCAGAATGCAGAAAACAGAAGTCAGCAGAAAAAGACGGCACGAAGAAGAGACAGAGCCACAAGCCCAGACGGACGCATACCGACTTTGAGAAGAACGTAAGAAGTTAAGAGGTTTGGAAGTTTAGATGGCGAAGATAGGTGCTAAGGGAATTAAAGATTGAGGGGAGCCCTTTCTTTGATCAGTTGTTCTGAAAGTGATGGCTCTCCCGGCAGGCACCCCCATTGCCTCGCTTACGGGATCTTCTGAGGGTGGAACAAGGCAAATGAGGTTGCCGTACTCAAACATGCGAAGTGTGGAGCCGGGACGAATGCCGTATTTCTTTCTAATTCGTGCAGGCACAACGACTTGTCCCTTTGCCGAAACCTTTAATGCTTCCATCGTTCTTATCCTTTTCGTTGAACTTTTCTAAAAACGTAGAACAAGGTATGGTTCTTGTCAAACATCTTTGATCTACTTTCTCCACACCCCTGCGCCCCTGCGCGATGCCAGTTGGATCTGAAATATACGGAGCTAAGCAATGAAATCAAGTACGAAAAAAATAGTCCAAGAATTAAAAAGAAATATCGAATCAAAATATAGGCTGAACCAACTGGTCGTTTTCGGCTCATCAGCGCGGGGCGATTCAAGCAAAGGATCCGATATCGATGTGTGGGTATGTCTTAATGAATTGGATAGACATATCGAGGAAGATCTTTTTGATATGGCCTATGATATGGAGCTGAAATATGACTGCTTGATTGATCTACTGGCGGTCAGTGAGAAAGATCTAAAGGGGCAAATCGGAAAAGCGCCGATCCAGAAGAATATCCTATCTGAAGGAGTAGCGGTTTGAAATCCGAAGATATTGCCGCAGGATATGGTTGGTGCAGGCATGTCAATGGACGGGCTAAGCCTAAAGGAGGGTAAGATC